>NZ_JBDYCV010000031.1:0-38944 GCF_040495915.1 Shigella sp. FJ200513
TCTGATGGAAATGGAAGCCACGCAAGCACCTTAAAATCACCATCATACACTAAATCAGTAAGTTGGCAGCATTACCTGTGTGCTGACGCCAAAAAAGTCCAACGGCAGATATTACATGTACCTGGCTTCTGGGCAGAATTATCCTGGCATTTACGCCAACGTACGACAGGTAAGACTAAAGCCTTATATAACAAAGTCTGAATATAAGGAAAACCAATGCAAGATTTAAGCGGTTTCTCGGTGCCGAAAGGGTTCCGGGGCGGCAACGCTATTAAAGTGCAATTATGGTGGGCAGTACAGGCAACAATATTTGCCTGGTCGCCACAAGTATTGTATCGCTGGCGGGCTTTTTTATTACGTTTATTCGGAGCAAAAATAGGAAAAAACGTAGTTATTCGTCCGTCAGTAAAAATTACCTATCCGTGGAAATTAACCTTAGGTGATTACGCGTGGGTTGGCGATGACGTCAATTTATATACCCTCGGTGAAATAACCATTGGCGCACATTCGGTGATATCGCAAAAAAGTTATTTATGCACCGGTAGCCACGACCATGCAAGTCAACATTTCACCATTAACGCCACGCCTATTGTGATTGGCGAGAAATGCTGGCTGGCAACCGATGTCTTTGTTGCCCCAGGCGTCACAATCGGCGACGGCACCGTCGTGGGTGCACGAAGCAGTGTTTTTAAATCGCTTCCGGCAAATGTGGTTTGCCGGGGGAATCCCGCAGTGGTGATACGCGAACGCGTTGAAACTGAATAAATTCAAAAATACAGAGGAATAAGACATGTCAAAAGTCGCTCTCATCACCGGTGTAACCGGACAAGACGGTTCTTACCTGGCAGAGTTTCTGCTGGAAAAAGGTTACGAGGTGCATGGTATTAAGCGTCGCGCATCGTCATTCAACACCGAGCGCGTGGATCACATTTATCAGGATCCGCACACCTGCAACCCGAAATTCCATCTGCATTATGGCGACCTGAGTGATACCTCTAACCTGACGCGCATTTTGCGTGAAGTACAGCCGGATGAAGTGTACAACCTAGGCGCAATGAGCCACGTTGCGGTCTCTTTTGAGTCACCAGAATATACCGCTGACGTCGACGCGATGGGTACGCTGCGCCTGCTGGAGGCGATCCGCTTCCTCGGTCTGGAAAAGAAAACTCGTTTCTATCAGGCTTCCACCTCTGAACTGTATGGTCTGGTGCAGGAAATTCCGCAGAAAGAAACCACGCCGTTCTACCCGCGATCTCCGTATGCGGTCGCCAAACTGTACGCCTACTGGATCACCGTTAACTACCGCGAATCCTACGGCATGTACGCTTGTAACGGAATTCTCTTCAACCATGAATCCCCGCGCCGCGGCGAAACCTTCGTTACCCGCAAAATCACCCGCGCAATCGCCAACATCGCCCAGGGGCTGGAGTCGTGCCTGTACCTCGGCAATATGGATTCCCTGCGTGACTGGGGCCACGCCAAAGACTACGTAAAAATGCAGTGGATGATGCTGCAACAGGAACAGCCGGAAGATTTCGTTATCGCGACCGGCGTTCAGTACTCCGTACGTCAGTTTGTGGAAATGGCGGCAGCACAGCTGGGCATCAAACTGCGCTTTGAAGGCACGGGTGTTGAAGAGAAGGGCATTGTGGTTTCCGTCACCGGGCATGACGCGCCGGGCGTTAAACCGGGTGATGTGATTATCGCCGTTGATCCGCGTTACTTCCGTCCGGCAGAAGTTGAAACGCTGCTCGGCGACCCGACCAAAGCGCACGAAAAACTGGGCTGGAAACCGGAAATCACCCTCAGAGAGATGGTGTCTGAAATGGTGGCTAATGACCTCGAAGCGGCGAAAAAACACTCTCTGCTGAAATCTCACGGCTACGACGTGGCGATCGCGCTGGAGTCATAAGCATGAGTAAACAACGCATTTTTATCGCTGGCCATTGTGGGATGGTCGGTTCTGCCATCAAGCGGCAGCTCGAACAGCGCGGTGATGTGGAGCTGGTATTACGTACCCGCGATGAACTGAACCTGCTGGACAGCCGCGCCGTGCATGATTTCTTTGCCAGCGAACGCATTGACCAGGTCTATCTGGCGGCGGCGAAAGTGGGCGGCATTGTTGCCAACAACACCTATCCGGCGGATTTCATCTACCAGAACATGATGATTGAGAGCAACATCATTCACGCCGCGCATCAGAACGACGTGAACAAACTGATGTTTCTCGGATCGTCCTGCATCTACCCGAAACTGGCAAAACAGCCGATGGCAGAAAGCGAGTTATTGCAGGGCACGCTGGAGCCGACCAACGAGCCTTACGCCATTGCCAAAATCGCCGGGATCAAACTGTGCGAATCTTACAACCGCCAGTATGGACGCGATTACCGCACTGTCATGCCGACCAACCTGTACGGGCCGCATGACAACTTCCACCCGAGTAACTCCCATGTGATACCAGCATTGCTGCGTCGCTTCCACGAGGCGACGGCACAGAATGCGCCGGACGTGGTGGTATGGGGCAGCGGTACACCGATGCGTGAATTCCTGCACGTCGATGATATGGCGGCGGCGAGCATTCATGTCATGGAGCTGGCGCATGAAGTCTGGCTGGAGAATACCCAACCGATGCTGTCGCACATTAACGTCGGCACGGGCGTTGACTGCACTATCCGCGAGCTGGCGCAAACCATCGCCAAAGTGGTGGGTTACAAAGGTCGGGTGGTTTTTGATGCCAGCAAACCGGATGGTACGCCGCGCAAACTGCTGGATGTGACGCGCCTGCATCAGCTTGGCTGGTATCACGAAATCTCACTGGAAGCGGGGCTTGCCAGCACTTACCAGTGGTTCCTTGAGAATCAAGACCGCTTTCGGGGGGAATGATGTTTTTACGTCAGGAAGACTTTGCCACTGTAGTGCGCTCCACACCGCTTGTCTCTCTCGACTTTATTGTCGAGAACAGTCGCGGCGAGTTTCTGCTTGGCAAAAGAACCAACCGCCCGGCGCAGGGTTACTGGTTTGTGCCGGGAGGGCGCGTGCAGAAAGACGAAACGCTGGAAGCCGCATTTGAGCGGCTGACGATGGCGGAACTGGGGCTGCGTCTGCCGATAACAGCAGGCCAGTTTTACGGTGTCTGGCAGCATTTTTATGACGATAACTTCTCCGGCACGGATTTCACCACTCACTATGTGGTGCTCGGTTTTCGCTTCAGAGTAGCGGAAGAAGAGCTGTTACTGCCGGATGAGCAGCATGACGATTACCGCTGGCTGACGCCGGACGCGCTGCTCGCCAGTAACGATGTTCACGCTAACAGCCGAGCCTATTTTCTCGCTGAGAAGCGTGCCGGAGTACCCGGATTATGAAAATACTGGTCTACGGCATTAACTACTCGCCGGAGTTAACCGGCATCGGCAAATACACCGGCGAGATGGTGGAATGGTTGGCGGCACAAGGTCATGAGGTGCGGGTCATTACCGCACCGCCTTACTACCCGCAATGGCAGGTGGGTGAGAACTATTCCGCCTGGCGCTACAAACGAGAAGAAGGGGCCGCCACGGTGTGGCGCTGCCCGCTGTACGTGCCAAAACAGCCGAGCACCCTGAAACGCTTGTTGCATCTCGGCAGTTTTGCCGTCAGCAGTTTCTTTCCACTGATGGCGCAACGTCGCTGGAAGCCGGATCGCATTATTGGCGTAGTGCCAACGCTGTTTTGCACGCCGGGAATGCGCCTGCTGGCGAAGCTCTCTGGTGCGCGTACCGTGCTGCATATTCAGGATTACGAAGTGGACGCCATGCTGGGGCTGGGCCTTGCCGGAAAAGGCAAAGGCGGCAAAGTGGCACAGCTGGCAACGGCGTTCGAACGTAGCGGACTGCATAACGTCGATAACGTTTCCACGATTTCGCGTTCGATGATGAATAAAGCCATCGAAAAAGGCGTGGCGGCGGATAACGTCATCTTCTTCCCCAACTGGTCGGAAATTGCCCGTTTTCAGCATGTTGCAGACGCCGATGTTGATGCCCTTCGTAACCAGCTTGGCCTGCCGGATAACAAAAAAATCATTCTTTACTCCGGCAATATTGGTGAAAAGCAGGGGCTGGAAAACGTTATTGAAGCTGCCGATCTCCTGCGCGATGAACCGCTGATTTTTGCCATTGTCGGGCAGGGCGGCGGCAAAGCGCGGCTGGAAAAAATGGCGCAGCAGCGTGGACTGCGCAACATGCAATTTTTCCCGCTGCAATCGTATGACGCTTTACCTGCACTGCTGAAGATGGGCGATTGCCATCTGGTGGTGCAAAAACGCGGCGCGGCAGATGCCGTATTGCCGTCGAAACTGACCAATATTCTGGCGGTAGGCGGTAACGCGGTGATTACCGCAGAGGCCCACACAGAACTGGGGCAGCTTTGCGAAACCTTTCCGGGTATTGCGGTTTGCGTAGAACCGGAATCGGTCGAGGCGCTGGTGGCGGGGATTCGTCAGGCGCTCCTGCTGCCCAAACATAACACGGTGGCACGTGAATATGCCGAACGCACGCTCGATAAAGAGAACGTGTTACGTCAATTTATAAATGATATTCGGGGATAATTATGGCGCAGTCGAAACTCTATCCAGTTGTGATGGCAGGTGGCTCCGGTAGCCGTTTATGGCCGCTTTCCCGCGTACTTTACCCCAAGCAGTTTTTATGCCTGAAAGGCGATCTCACCATGCTGCAAACCACCATCTGCCGCCTGAACGGCGTGGAGTGCGAAAGCCCGGTGGTGATTTGCAATGAGCAGCACCGCTTTATTGTCGCGGAACAGCTGCGTCAACTGAACAAACTCACCGAGAACATTATTCTCGAACCGGCAGGGCGTAACACTGCACCTGCCATTGCACTGGCGGCGCTGGCGGCAAAACGTCATAGCCCGGAGAGCGACCCGTTAATGCTGGTATTGGCGGCGGATCATGTGATTGCCGATGAAGACGCGTTCCGTGCCGCCGTGCGTAATGCCATGCCTTATGCCGAAGCGGGCAAGCTGGTGACCTTTGGCATTGTGCCGGATCTACCAGAAACCGGTTATGGCTATATTCGTCGCGGTGAAGTGTCTGTGGGTGAGCAGGATACGGTGGCCTTTGAAGTGGCGCAGTTTGTCGAAAAACCGAATCTGGAAACCGCCCAGGCCTATGTAGCAAGCGGCGAATATTACTGGAACAGCGGCATGTTCCTGTTCCGCGCCGGACGCTATCTCGAAGAACTGAAAAAATATCGCCCGGATATCCTCGATGCCTGCGAAAAAGCGATGAGCGCCGTCGATCCGGATCTCGATTTTATTCGTGTGGATGAAGAAGCGTTTCTCGCCTGCCCGGAAGAGTCGGTGGATTACGCGGTCATGGAACCTACGGCAGATGCTGTTGTGGTGCCGATGGATGCGGGCTGGAGCGATGTTGGTTCCTGGTCTTCATTATGGGAGATCAGCGCCCACACCGCCGAGGGCAACGTTTGCCACGGCGATGTGATTAATCACAAAACTGAAAACAGCTATGTGTATGCCGAATCAGGCCTGGTCACCACCGTCGGGGTGAAAGATCTGGTAGTGGTGCAGACCAAAGATGCGGTGCTGATTGCCGACCGTAACGCGGTACAGGATGTGAAAAAAGTGGTCGAGCAGATCAAAGCCGATGGTCGCCATGAGCATCGGGTGCATCGCGAAGTGTATCGTCCGTGGGGCAAATATGACTCTATCGACGCGGGCGACCGCTACCAGGTGAAACGCATCACCGTGAAACCGGGCGAGGGTTTGTCGGTACAGATGCACCATCACCGCGCGGAACACTGGGTAGTGGTCGCGGGAACGGCAAAAGTCACCATTGATGGTGATATCAAACTGCTTGGTGAAAACGAGTCCATTTATATTCCGCTGGGGGCGACGCACTGCCTGGAAAACCCGGGGAAAATTCCGCTCGATTTAATTGAAGTGCGCTCCGGCTCTTATCTCGAAGAGGATGATGTGGTGCGCTTCGCGGATCGCTACGGACGGGTGTAAACGTCGCATCAGGCGCTGTTTGTCGGATGCGGCGTGAACGCCTTATCCGACCTACGGTTCGGTTTTGTAGGCCTGATAAGACGCGGCAGCGTCGCATCAGGCAATGAATGCGAAACCGCGGTGTAAATAACGACAAAAATAAAATTGGCCGTTTCGGTCAGGGCCAACTATTGCCTGAAAAAGGGTAACGACATGAAAAAATTAACCTGCTTTAAAGCCTATGATATTCGCGGGAAATTAGGCGAAGAACTGAATGAAGATATCGCCTGGCGCATTGGTCGCGCCTATGGCGAATTTCTCAAACCGAAAACCATTGTGTTAGGCGGTGATGTCCGTCTCACCAGCGAAACCTTAAAACTGGCGCTGGCAAAAGGTTTACAGGATGCGGGCGTCGATGTGCTGGATATCGGTATGTCCGGCACCGAAGAGATCTATTTCGCCACGTTCCATCTCGGCGTGGATGGCGGCATTGAAGTTACTGCCAGCCATAATCCGATGGATTACAACGGCATGAAGCTGGTGCGCGAGGGGGCTCGCACGATCAGCGGTGATACCGGACTGCGCGACGTCCAGCGTCTGGCTGAAGCCAACGACTTTCCTCCCGTCGATGAAACCAAACGCGGTCGCTATCAGCAAATCAACCTGCGTGACGCTTACGTTGATCACCTGTTCGGTTATATCAATGTCAAAAATCTCACGCCGCTCAAGCTGGTGATCAACTCCGGGAATGGCGCAGCGGGTCCGGTGGTGGACGCCATTGAAGCCCGCTTTAAAGCCCTCGGCGCGCCCGTGGAATTAATCAAAGTACACAACACACCGGACGGCAATTTCCCCAACGGTATTCCTAACCCGCTGCTGCCGGAATGTCGCGACGACACCCGCAATGCGGTCATCAAACACGGCGCGGATATGGGCATTGCCTTTGATGGCGATTTTGACCGCTGTTTTCTGTTTGACGAAAAAGGGCAGTTTATCGAGGGCTACTACATTGTCGGCCTGCTGGCAGAAGCGTTCCTCGAAAAAAATCCCGGCGCGAAGATCATCCATGATCCGCGTCTCTCTTGGAACACTATTGATGTGGTGACTGCTGCAGGCGGCACGCCGGTAATGTCGAAAACCGGACACGCCTTTATTAAAGAACGGATGCGCAAGGAAGACGCCATCTACGGTGGCGAAATGAGCGCCCACCATTACTTCCGTGATTTCGCTTACTGCGACAGCGGCATGATCCCGTGGCTGCTGGTCGCCGAACTGGTGTGCCTGAAAGGAAAAACGCTGGGCGAACTGGTGCGCGACCGGATGGCGGCGTTTCCGGCAAGCGGTGAGATCAACAGCAAACTGGCGCAACCCGTTGAGGCGATTAACCGCGTGGAACAGCATTTTAGCCGTGAGGCGCTGGCGGTGGATCGCAGCGATGGCATCAGCATGACCTTTGCCGACTGGCGCTTTAACCTGCGCACCTCCAATACCGAACCGGTGGTGCGCCTGAATGTGGAATCGCGCGGTGATGTGCCGCTGATGGAAGCGCGAACGCGAACTCTGCTGACGTTGCTGAACGAGTAATGTCGGATCTTCCCTTACCCCACTGCGGGTAAGGGGCTAATAACAGGAACAACGATGACAAATCTAAAAAAGCGCGAGCGAGCGAAAACCAATGCATCGTTAATCTCTATGGTGCAACGCTTTTCAGATATCACCATCATGTTTGCCGGGCTATGGCTGGTTTGCGAAGTCAGCGGACTGTCATTCCTCTACATGCACCTGTTGGTGGCGCTGATTACGCTGGTGGTGTTCCAGATGCTGGGCGGCATCACCGATTTTTATCGCTCATGGCGCGGTGTTCGGGCAGCGACAGAATTTGCCCTGTTGCTACAAAACTGGACCTTAAGCGTGATTTTCAGCGCCGGACTGGTGGCGTTCAACAATGATTTCGACACGCAACTGAAAATCTGGCTGGCGTGGTATGGGCTGACCAGCATCGGACTGGTGGTTTGCCGTTCATGTATTCGCATTGGGGCGGGCTGGCTGCGTAATCATGGCTACAACAAGCGGATGGTCGCCGTAGCGGGGGATTTAGCCGCCGGACAAATGCTGATGGAGAGTTTCCGTAATCAGCCGTGGTTAGGGTTTGAAGTGGTGGGCGTTTACCACGACCCGAAACCGGGCGGCGTTTCTAACGACTGGGCGGGTAACCTGCAACAGCTGGTCGAGGATGCAAAAGCGGGCAAGATTCATAACGTCTATATCGCGATGCAAATGTGCGACGGCGCACGAGTGAAAAAACTGGTCCATCAACTGGCGGATACCACCTGTTCGGTGCTGCTGATCCCCGACGTCTTTACCTTCAACATTCTCCATTCACGTCTCGAAGAGATGAACGGCGTTCCGGTGGTGCCGCTGTATGACACGCCGCTTTCGGGGGTTAACCGCCTGCTAAAACGTGCGGAAGACATTGTGCTGGCGACGCTTATTCTGCTGCTGATCTCCCCGGTGCTGTGCTGTATTGCGCTGGCGGTGAAACTCAGTTCACCAGGGCCGGTTATTTTCCGCCAGACTCGCTATGGTATGGATGGCAAGCCGATCAAAGTGTGGAAGTTCCGTTCCATGAAAGTGATGGAGAACGACAAAGTGGTGACCCAGGCGACGCAGAACGATCCGCGCGTCACTAAAGTGGGGAACTTTCTGCGCCGCACCTCGCTGGACGAATTGCCGCAGTTTATCAATGTGCTGACCGGGGGGATGTCGATTGTCGGTCCACGTCCGCACGCAGTAGCGCATAACGAACAGTATCGCCAGCTCATTGAAGGCTACATGCTGCGCCATAAAGTGAAACCGGGCATTACCGGCTGGGCGCAGATTAATGGCTGGCGCGGCGAAACCGACACGCTGGAGAAAATGGAAAAACGCGTCGAGTTCGACCTTGAGTACATCCGCGAATGGAGCGTCTGGTTCGATATCAAAATCGTTTTCCTGACGGTATTCAAGGGCTTCGTTAACAAAGCGGCATATTGATATGAGCTTACGTGAAAAAACCATCAGCGGCGCGAAGTGGTCGGCTATTGCCACGGTGATCATCATCGGCCTCGGGCTGGTGCAGATGACCGTGCTGGCGCGGATTATCGACAACCACCAGTTCGGCCTGCTGACTGTGTCGCTGGTGATTATCGCGCTGGCAGATACGCTTTCTGACTTCGGTATCGCTAACTCGATTATTCAGCGAAAAGAAATCAGTCACCTTGAACTCACCACGCTGTACTGGCTGAACGTCGGGCTGGGGCTTGTGGTATGTGTGGCGGTGTTTTTGTTGAGTGATGTCATCGGCGACGTGCTGAATAACCCGGACCTGGCACCGTTGATTAAAACATTGTCGCTGGCGTTTGTGGTGATCCCCCACGGGCAACAGTTCCGCGCGTTGATGCAGAAGGAGCTGGAGTTCAACAAAATCGGCATGATCGAAACCAGCGCGGTGCTGGCGGGCTTCACTTTTACGGTAGTTAGCGCCCATTTCTGGCCGCTGGCGATGACCGCGATCCTCGGTTATCTGGTCAATAGTGCGGTGAGAACACTGCTGTTTGGCTACTTTGGACGCAAAATTTATTGCCCCGGTCTGCACTTCTCGCTGGCGTCTGTGGCACCGAACTTACGTTTTGGTGCCTGGCTGACGGCGGACAGCATCATCAACTATCTCAACACCAACCTTTCAACGCTGGTGCTGGCGCGTATTCTTGGCGCGGGCGTGGCAGGGGGATACAACCTGGCGTACAACGTGGCCGTCGTACCGCCGATGAAGCTGAACCCAATCATCACCCGCGTGTTGTTTCCGGCGTTTGCCAAAATTCAGGACGACACCGAAAAGCTGCGTGTTAACTTCTACAAGCTGCTGTCGATAGTGGGGATTATCAACTTTCCGGCGCTGCTGGGGCTGATGGTGGTGTCGAATAACTTCGTACCGCTGGTATTCGGCGAAAAGTGGAACAGCATTATTCCGGTGCTGCAATTGCTGTGTATTGTGGGTCTGCTGCGCTCCGTGGGTAACCCGATTGGTTCGCTGCTGATGGCGAAAGCGCGGGTCGATATCAGCTTTAAATTCAACGTATTCAAAACATTTCTGTTTATTCCGGCGATTGTTATTGGTGGGCAGATGGCGGGCGCAATCGGCGTCACGCTCGGTTTCCTGCTGGTGCAGATTATCAACACCATTCTGAGTTACTTCGTGATGATTAAACCGGTTCTTGGTTCCAGTTATCGCCAGTACATCCTGAGTTTGTGGCTGCCGTTTTATCTCTCGTTGCCGACGCTGGTGGTCAGTTATGCGCTGGGCATTGTGCTGAAAGGGCAACTGGCGCTGGGGATGCTGCTGGCGGTGCAAATAGCCGCGGGCGTGCTGGCGTTTGTGGTGATGATTGTGCTGTCACGCCATCCGCTGGTGGTGGAAGTGAAGCGTCAGTTTTGTCGCAGCGAAAAAATGAAAATGCTTTTACGGGCGGGGTGAATTGCTGTTTTCGGTTCCGACAACGGTTGCCGGATGCGGCGTAAAACGCCTTATCCGTCCTACGGTTCTGTGCTCGGGACCTGTAGGCCTGATAAGACGCGCCAGCGTCGCATCAGGCAAAAAACGGCAACGAACACAACAAACACAGCCTCACCTGGCATCAAATTTATGAGGAAAAAATGAAATTACTTATTCTGGGCAACCACACTTGCGGCAATCGTGGCGACAGCGCCATCTTGCGCGGCTTACTTGATGCCATCAACATCCTCAATCCACATACCGAAGTGGACGTGATGAGCCGCTATCCGGTCAGTTCTTCCTGGCTGCTCAACCGCCCGGTAATGGGCGATCCGCTGTTCCTGCAGATGACACAACACAATAGCGCGGCGGGCGTTGTCGGGCGCATTAAAAAAGTCCTCCGTCGCCGCTACCAGCATCAGGTATTGCTCTCACGCGTCACCGACACTGGCAAGCTGCGCAATATCGCCATCGCCCAGGGATTCACCGACTTCGTGCGCCTGCTGTCAGGTTACGACGCCATTATTCAGGTCGGCGGATCGTTTTTTGTCGATCTCTACGGCGTGCCGCAGTTTGAACATGCGCTTTGCACATTTATGGCGAAAAAGCCGCTGTTTATGATTGGTCACAGCGTCGGCCCCTTCCAGGATGAGCAATTTAACCAACTGGCGAACTATGTCTTTGGTCACTGCGACGCGCTGATCCTGCGCGAATCGGTCAGCCTTGATTTGATGAAACGCAGAAATATCACCACCGCAAAAGTGGAACATGGCGTCGATACCGCGTGGCTGGTCGATCACCACACCGAAGACTTCACCGCCAGCTATGCCGTTCAACACTGGCTGGACGTTGCCGCACAACAGAAAACAGTGGCAATTACCCTGCGCGAACTGGCACCGTTCGACAAACGTCTCGGCACCACTCAACAAGCGTATGAAAAAGCCTTTGCCGGGGTGGTCAATCGCATTCTCGATGAAGGCTATCAGGTGATTGCGCTCTCCACCTGTACGGGTATCGACAGCTATAACAAAGACGACCGCATGGTGGCGCTCAATCTGCGCCAGCACATCAGCGATCCTGCCCGTTACCACGTAGTGATGGATGAACTCAACGATCTGGAAATGGGCAAAATTCTCGGAGCCTGTGAACTCACCGTCGGTACGCGCCTGCACTCCGCCATTATCTCAATGAACTTTGCTACTCCGGCGATTGCCATCAACTATGAACATAAATCCGCCGGGATTATGCAGCAGCTGGGACTGCCAGAGATGGCGATTGATATTCGTCATTTACTGGACGGCAGCCTGCAAGCGATGGTTGCGGATACCTTAGGCCAGCTTCCGGTGCTGAACGCTCGATTTAACGAAGCCGTCAGTCGCGAACGTCAGACGGGAATGCAGATGGTGCAGTCTGTGCTTGAGCGCATCGGGGAGGTGAAATGAAGGTCGGCTTCTTCTTATTGAAATTCCCGCTGTCGTCGGAAACCTTCGTCCTCAATCAAATTACCGCGTTTATTGATATGGGCTTTGAAGTGGAGATTGTCGCTTTGCAAAAAGGCGATACAGAGAACACCCACGCGGCATGGACGAAATACAACCTTGTCGCCAGAACCCGCTGGTTACAGGACGAACCTGCGGGCAAAGTAGCGAAACTGCGCCACCGCGCCAGCCAGACCTTACGTGGCATTCATCGTAAAAATACCTGGCATGCGCTCAACCTCAAACGCTATGGTGCCGAGTCGCGGAACCTGATTTTGTCTGCCATTTGTGGTCAGGTCGCAACACCGTTTCGCGCCGATGTGTTCATCGCTCATTTTGGCCCGGCGGGGGTAACCGCAGCAAAACTACGCGAACTGGGTATCATTCGCGGCAAAATTGCCACCATCTTCCACGGTATTGATATCTCCAGTCGGGAAGTGCTCAACCACTACACTCCCGAATATCAACAACTGTTTCGCCGTGGCGACCTGATGTTACCGATAAGCGATCTGTGGGCCGGAAGGCTGCAAAAAATGGGCTGCCCCAGAGAAAAAATCGCCGTATCGCGTATGGGCGTGGACATGACGCGCTTTAGCCCGCGTCCGGTGAAAGCGCCCGCAACGCCGCTGGAAATCATATCTGTCGCACGCTTAACCGAGAAAAAAGGCCTGCATGTGGCGATTGAAGCCTGCCGTCAGTTGAAAGAGCAGGGCGTGGCATTTCGCTATCGCATCCTCGGCATTGGCCTGTGGGAACGACGCCTGCGCACCATCATCGAACAATATCAACTGGAAGATGTGGTAGAGATGCCGGGCTTTAAACCGAGCCATGAAGTGAAGGAGATGCTCGACGACGCGGATGTCTTCCTGTTGCCATCGGTAACGGGCGCGGATGGCGATATGGAAGGCATTCCGGTGGCGCTAATGGAAGCGATGGCGGTCGGTATTCCGGTGGTTTCTACTCTGCATAGCGGAATTCCTGAACTGGTGGAGGCCGATAAATCCGGCTGGCTGCTGCCTGAGAACGATGCTCGCGCACTGGCACAACGTCTGGCGGCGTTTAGCCAACTGGATACCGACGAACTGGCTCCGGTCGTCAAACGTGCGTGCGAAAAAGTCGAACACGATTTTAACCAGCAGGTGATTAATCGAGAACTCGCCAGCTTGCTGCAGGCTTTATAGAGGAGAACGTATGCCATTTAAAACACTCTCCCGACGCACCTTCCTGACGGCAAGCTCGGCGCTTGCCTTCCTCCATACCCCTTTCGCTCGCGCACTTCCCGCCCGACAAAGCGTTAACATTAACGACTACAACCCACATGACTGGATCGCCTCATTTAAACAAGCCTTCAGCGAAGGGCAAACGGTCGTCGTGCCTGCCGGATTCGTTTGTGACAATATCAACACCGGCATCTTCATCCCTCCCGGCAAAACGTTACACATCCTTGGAAGCCTGCGCGGCAACGGCAGAGGGCGATTTGTCTTACAGGACGGCAGCCAGGTGACAGGGGGAGAGGGCGGCGGTATGCATAACATTACCCTGGATGTGCGTGGTTCTGACTGCACCATCAAAGGGCTGGCGATGAGCGGCTTTGGCCCGGTAATGCAGATTTATATTGGCGGCAAAAACAAACGGGTCATGCGCAACCTGACCATCGATAACCTCACTGTCAGCCACGCTAATTACGCCATCTTACGCCAGGGATTTCATAACCAGATTATCGGTGCCAACATTACCAACTGTAAGTTCAGCGACTTACAGGGCGACGCCATTGAATGGAACGTGGCAATTAACGACAGTGATATTTTGATATCTGACCATGTCATCGAGCGTATCAACTGTACCAACGGCAAAATCAACTGGGGCATCGGCATAGGCCTTGCGGGAAGCACTTATGATAACAACTACCCGGAAGACCAGGCAGTGAAAAACTTTGTCGTGGCGAATATCACGGGATCGGATTGTCGGCAGTTGATCCATGTTGAAAATGGTAAACATTTTGTTATTCGTAATATCAATGCCCGCAATATCACGCCGGATTTCAGTAAGAAAGCGGGCATTGATAACGCGACAGTCGCTATTTACGGTTGTGACAATTTCGTGATTGATAATATTGAAATGATTAATAGCGCCGGGATGTTAATCGGCTATGGGGTAATTAAAGGCAAATATCTCTCGATACCGCAAAATTTCCGAGTGAATAATATTCAACTGGATAATACCCATCTTGCTTATAAATTGCGCGGCATCCAAATCTCCGCCGGGAATGCCGTCTCCTTTGTGTCGCTAACTAACATTGAGATGAAGCGTGCCTCGCTGGAGTTACACAACAAGCCGCAACATCTTTTTATGCGAAATATCAATGTGATGCAGGAATCCTCAGTTGGACCAGCATTGAGCATGAACTTCGACATGCGCAAAGACGTTCGCGGCGTCTTTATGGCGAAAAAAGAAACACTGCTGTCTCTTGCAAATGTTCATGCGGTGAATGAAAGAGGGCAAAGCTCCGTCGATATCGACAGGATTAATCACCATATTGTTAATGTGGAAAAGATTAACTTTAGATTGCCGGAACGGAGGGAGTAGATTTGCGACCATTCCTGGAAAAATGGAGCCATACTTAGGAACAATGCTACTGCAATCCACAACGAAGCGGCGTAACATCACAAGTAATTCAGTAATCAATTCAGGGTAATTGATGCTGGCGAAAAAAATCGAACAAGCTATAATTCAGCAACCATTTTACAGGTGGATGAAATAATGACGAATTTAAAAGCAGTTATTCCTGTAGCGGGTCTCGGGATGCATATGTTGCCTGCCACTAAGGCGATACCCAAAGAGATGCTACCAATCGTCGACAAGCCAATGATTCAGTACATTGTTGACGAGATTGTGGCTGCAGGGATCAAAGAAATCCTCCTGGTAACTCACGCGTCCAAGAACGCGGTCGAAAACCACTTCGACACCTCTTATGAGTTAGAATCACTCCTTGAGCAGCGCGTGAAGCGTCAACTGCTGGCGGAAGTACAGTCCATCTGTCCGCCGGGCGTGATCATTATGAACGTGCGTCAGGGCGAACCTTTAGGTTTAGGCCACTCCATTTTGTGTGCGCGACCTGCCATTGGTGACAACCCATTTGTCGTGGTACTGCCAGACGTTGTGATCGACGATGCCAGCGCCGACCCGCTACGTTACAACCTTGCTGCCATGATTGCACGTTTCAACGAAACGGGCCGCAGCCAGGTGCTGGCAAAACGTATGCCGGGTGACCTCTCTGAATACTCCGTCATCCAGACTAAAGAGCCGCTGGACCGTGAGGGTAAAGTCAGCCGCATTGTTGAATTTATCGAAAAACCGGATCAGCCGCAGACGCTGGACTCAGACATCATGGCCGTAGGTCGCTATGTGCTTTCTGCCGATATTTGGCCGGAACTGGAACGTACTCAGCCTGGTGCATGGGGACGTATTCAGCTGACTGATGCTATTGCCGAGCTGGCGAAAAAACAATCCGTTGATGCAATGCTGATGACCGGCGACAGTTACGACTGCGGCAAAAAAATGGGCTATATGCAGGCGTTTGTGAAGTATGGCCTACGCAACCTGAAAGAAGGGGCGAAGTTCCGTAAAGGTATTGAGAAGCTGTTAAGCGAATAATGAAAATCTGACCGGATGTAACGGTTGATAAGAAAATTATAACGGCAGTGAAGATTCGTGGCATAAGTTTTGCTCATTGAATTTTCCTGCCGTTGCCGTTTTTATAAAGCCTATAAAAACAAGAAGTTACATAGCTCATATTATTCAAATTTTTCCAGGATTTTCCTTGTTTCTACGGCTGTTTGGTAAGACAATTAACGTTTGAATTTTTCGGATTTGGCGCGAGTGGCTAACGCTCGCCACATCGTTGAGATGCATGCAGTGCACTGGTAGCTGTTAAGCCAGGGGCGGTAGCGTGTATTAATACCTCTATTAATCAAATCTGGAGCAGTCTATTTCACAGCATGCTCTATAGCTATATGGAATAAAAAAGTGAAGATACTTGTTACTGGTGGCGCAGGGTTTATTGGTTCTGCTGTTGTTCGTCACATAATAAATAATACGCAAGATAGTGTTGTTAATGTCGATAAATTAACATACGCCGGGAACCTGGAATCACTCGCTGATGTTTCTGATTCTGAACGTTATGCTTTTGAGCATGCAGATATCTGCGATGCTGTAGCCATGTCGCGTATTTTCGCACAGCACCAGCCAGACGCGGTGATGCACCTGGCGGCAGAGAGCCACGTTGACCGTTCAATAACGGGCCCTGCGGCATTTATTGAAACCAATATTGTGGGGACTTATGTTCTTTTAGAAGCGGCGCGCAATTACTGGTCTGCTCTGAATGATGAAAAGAAAAAAAGTTTCCGCTTTCATCATATTTCTACTGATGAAGTTTATGGTGACTTACCCCATCCGGATGAAGCAAATAATAACGAAGCGTTACCGCTATTTACGGAAACGACAGCTTACGCGCCAAGTAGCCCGTATTCTGCGTCTAAAGCTTCCAGCGATCATTTGGTACGTGCCTGGAAGCGGACTTATGGTTTACCAACCATTGTGACTAATTGCTCGAACAATTATGGTCCTTATCACTTCCCGGAAAAACTTATTCCATTGGTTATTCTGAATGCTCTGGAAGGTAAGGCATTACCTATTTATGGTAAAGGGGATCAAATTCGCGACTGGTTGTATGTAGAGGATCATGCTCGTGCGTTATATACCGTCGTAACCGAAGGTAAAGCGGGTGAAACTTATAACATTGGTGGACATAACGAAAAGAAAAACATCGACGTAGTGCTCACTATTTGTGATTTGTTGGATGAGATTGTACCGAAAGAGAAATCTTATCGTGAGCAAATTACTTATGTTGCCGATCGCCCGGGGCATGACCGCCGTTACGCCATTGATGCCGATAAAATTAGCCGCGAATTGGGCTGGAAACCGCAAGAAACGTTTGAGAGCGGGATTCGTAAAACGGTGGAATGGTATCTGGCTAATACAAATTGGGTTGAGAATGTGAAAAGCGGTACTTATCAGTCGTGGATTGAACAAAACTATGAGGGCCGTCAGTAATGAATATCCTGCTTTTCGGCAAAACAGGGCAGGTGGGTTGGGAACTGCAGCGTGCTCTGGCTCCTCTGGGTAACTTGATTGCGCTCGATGTTCACTCCACTGATTATTGTGGAGATTTCAGCAACCCCGAAGGTGTGGCTGAAACCGTCAAAAAAATTCGCCCCGATGTTATTGTTAATGCTGCTGCTCACACTGCAGTAGACAAAGCGGAATCAGAACCGAATTTCGCGCAATTACTTAACGCGACATGCGTCGAAGCGATTGCAAAAGCAGCTAATGAAGTCGGAGCCTGGGTTATACACTACTCCACTGATTATGTTTTCCCAGGCAACGGTGACACGCCATGGCTGGAAACGGATGCAACAGCACCGCTAAATGTCTACGGTGAAACCAAGCTAGCTGGGGAAAAAGCGTTACAAGAACATTGCGCAAAGCATCTTATTTTCCGTACCAGCTGGGTATACGCTGGTAAAGGAAATAACTTTGCCAAAACGATGTTGCGCCTGGCAAAAGAACGCGAAGAGTTGGCTGTAATAAACGATCAATTCGGCGCACCAACGGGGGCTGAATTACTGGCTGATTGCACCGCTCATGCCATTCGCGTGGCCGCAAATAAACCAGAAGTTGCTGGTTTGTACCATCTGGTTGCTGGTGGTACAACAACCTGGCACGATTATGCCGCTCTGGTATTTGAAGAAGCGCGCAGAGCGGGGATCAACCTTGCTCTTAACAAACTTAATGCCGTGCCGACAACGGCCTATCCCACACCAGCACGTCGTCCCCATAATTCTCGCCTCAATACCGAAAAATTTCAGCAGAACTTTGCGCTTGTCTTGCCTGACTGGCAGGTGGGCGTGAAACGTATGCTCAACGAATTATTTACGACCACGGCAATTTAACAAATTATTGCATCTCGCTCATGATGCTAGAGCGAGATGAATTAAAAGGAATGGTGAAATGAAAACGCGTAAAGGTATTATTCTGGCTGGTGGTTCCGGCACTCGTCTTTATCCTGTGACAATGGCTGTGAGCAAACAACTGCTACCGATTTATGATAAACCGATGATTTATTATCCGCTTTCAACGCTTATGTTGGCGGGTATTCGAGATATTCTGATTATCAGTACGCCGCAGGATACACCACGTTTTCAACAATTGCTTGGTGATGGAAGCCAGTGGGGGCTTAATCTGCAATATAAAGTACAACCGAGTCCGGATGGTCTGGCGCAAGCATTTATCATTGGTGAAGAATTTATAGGTGGTGATGATTGTGCGCTGGTACTTGGTGATAATATCTTCTATGGTCACGACCTGCCGAAATTAATGGATACCGCTGTTAACAGAGAGAGTGGCGCAACGGTTTTTGCCTATCACGTAAATGATCCTGAGCGCTACGGTGTGGTGGAATTTGATGATAACGGTACGGCAATTAGTCTGGAAGAAAAACCGCAGGAACCAAAAAGTAACTATGCGGTTACTGGGCTTTATTTCTATGACAATGACGTTGTAGAAATGGCGAAAAACCTTAAACCATCTGCACGTGGCGAACTGGAAATTACCGATATTAACCGTATTTATATGGACCAAGGACGTTTGTCTGTCGCTATGATGGGGCGTGGTTATGCATGGCTGGACACGGGGACACATCAAAGTCTTATTGAAGCAAGCAACTTCATTGCAACAATTGAAGAGCGTCAGGGGCTGAAAGTTTCCTGCCCGGAAGAAATTGCTCACCGTAAAGGCTTTATTGATGCTGAGCAAGTGAAGGTATTAGCCGAGCCGCTGAAGAAAAATGCTTATGGTCAGTATCTGCTGAAAATGATTAAAGGTTATTAATAAAATGAACGTAATTAAAACTGAAATTCCTGATGTGCTAATTTTTGAACCAAAAGTATTTGGTGATGAGCGGGGCTTTTTTATGGAAAGCTTCAATCAGAAAGTTTTCGAAGAGGCTGTAGGACGAAAGGTTGAGTTTGTTCAGGATAACCATTCTAAATCAACTAAGGGTGTGTTACGCGGACTGCACTATCAGCTGGAACCTTATGCTCAAGGAAAACTGGTACGCTGTGTTGTCGGTGAAGTTTTTGACGTAGCTGTTGATATTCGGAAATCATCACCAACATTTGGCAAGTGGGTTGGTGTAAATTTGTCGGCGGAGAATAAGCGTCAATTATGGATACCGGAAGGATTCGCTCATGGGTTTTGCGTTCTTAGTGATGAAGCAGAATTTGTCTACAAAACAAATAATTTCTATTCAAAAATGCAAGAGCGTGGGATTTTATGGAGCGACAAAAGTATAAATATAGAATGGCCGGTTCAAAATCCATTGCTTTCTGATAAAGATATTAATGGTCAAAAATTTGTAGATGCTGATTATTTTATATGATAAAGAAATGTAATAATGAGCATAATAAAAAATAGTGTCTGGAACCTTTTTGGCTATGCAATACCAACTTTAATTGCTATCCCCTCGCTAGGATTTCTCGCTCGAGGTTTGGGGCCTGAAGGTTTCGGTGTTTATACAATTGCAATTGCACTTGTTGGGTATGCTGGAATTTTTGATGTAGGCCTGACTCGCTCTGTTATTAGAGAAATTGCAATTCATCGTGATAATCATCATGAAAGAACCAAGGTAATTTCAACAAGTACATCTTTTTTGGTGCTATTTTCATGCTTTGGTGCTTTTTTATTATTGATTTTCTCTGATGGAATTGTTAATTATCTAAAAATTTCTGGTGTTGAACATAGTGATATACAACTAGCATTTAAACTGTTGGCTATTTGCATTCCATTATTTATTCTAAATCAATTATGGTCAGCCATTCTTGAGGGGGATGAAAAATTTGGCATTGTAAATATTCAAAAATCTATATCAAGCTCTTGCATCGCGGGAATTCCGGCCATATTTGTTTTTTATAGTGCTACATTGTCGGCAGCGGTTGCTGGTTTAATATTTGCAAGAGTTATTTCGATTTTAGTCTCTGCCTATTATGTCAGGAATGATATTAAAATTTCGGGGGTTCATTTTTGTTATAAAACCTTTAAACGACTCTTTTTCTTTGGCGGTTGGATGACAGTAAGTAATATCATAAGTCCGGTCATGGTGTATTTTGATCGATTTATAGTGTCAAATATTATGGGGGCAGATAAAGTTGCATTTTATTCTGCACCAGCGGAGGTTATTCTAAAATTAGGAATAATACCTGCAGCAATCGGGAGGGCAGTGTTTCCAAGGTTAAGTAACATCAAAGACTTTAAAGAATTTAAACGTAATGTAAATAAATCATTGCTTTTAATGTTTCTAATCTGTTTGCCGGTGATAATCATAGGCTTGTTATATTCAGGGCTTGTATTGAAAATATGGTTTGGTGAGAATTATCAAATTAATTCCTTTAATATATTAAATGTGTTATTGATCGGTTTTTTCTTCAATGCGCTGGCAATGATACCATTCTCTGCAATCCAGGCATTAGGAAAATCTAAAATTACTGCTTTGATTCATTGTGCTGAATTGGTTCCTTATTTAGCCCTTTTGTATTTTATGGTCGAAAAATATGGGTTACTGGGTGCCGCAATATCCTGGAGCATACGTGTAATTTTAGATGCTCTGTTATTACAATGGCTTTATACTAGAATGTGTTCTGTATATGAAAACTAAAATTAACCAATTACTGAGTCACTTGGATAATGAATAGTAATATTTACGCTGTCATTGTGACATATAATCCCGAACTTAAAAATCTGAATGCACTGATCACTGAACTAAAGGAGCAAAATTGTTACGTTGTAGTAGTCGATAATAGGACTAATTTCACCTTGAAAGATAAATTAGCAGACATTGAAAAAGTTCATTTAATTTGTCTTGGTAGGAATGAAGGTATAGCAAAAGCACAAAATATTGGGATTCGATATTCTCTTGAAAAAGGGGCAGAGAAGATAATTTTTTTTGATCAAGATAGCCGTATTCGCAATGAGTTTATCAAAAAACTTTCCTGCTATATGGATAATGAAAATGCAAAAATAGCTGGCCCAGTTTTTATTGATAGAGATAAGTCACATTATTATCCTATTTGTAATATCAAAAAAAATGGTCTTCGAGAGAAAATTCATGTCACTGAAGGACAGACACCGTTTAAAAGTTCAGTAACAATCTCATCCGGAACCATGGTTTCAAAAGAAGTTTTTGAGATTGTTGGAATGATGGATGAGGAACTTTTTATTGATTATGTCGATACAGAATGGTGTCTTAGATGCTTAAACTATGGCATATTAGTTCATATCATTCCTGATATAGAAATGGTTCATGCTATTGGGGATAAGTCAGTAAAAATCTGTGGGATTAACATACCAATTCACTCGCCAGTACGTCGTTATTATCGAGTAAGAAATGCATTTCTTTTGCTTAGAAAAAATCATGTGCCTCTTTTACTCTCTATTAGGGAAGTTGTTTTTTCTTTAATTCATACGACTTTAATTATCGCAACTCAAAAAAATAAAATTGAATATATGAAAAAACATATTTTGGCTACGCTGGATGGAATAAGAGGAATTACTGGGGGCGGTCGTTATAATGCATAGTTCTGATCAAAAAAGAGTAGCTGTACTTATGGCTACGTATAATGGCGAATGCTGGATTGAGGAACAATTAAAAAGTATTATTGAACAAAAAGATGTAGACATCTCAATTTTTATATCAGATGATTTATCAACTGATAATACATTAAATATTTGTGAAGAATTTCAATTATCATATCCCTCAATTATAAATATACTTCCAAGCGTCAATAAGTTTGGGGGGGCAGGTAAAAATTTTTATAGATTAATTAAAGATGTCGATCTTGAAAACTATGATTATATCTGTTTTAGTGATCAGGACGATATTTGGTATAAAGATAAAATAAAAAATGCAATTGACTGCTTGGTATTTAATAATGCGAATTGTTATTCCAGCAATGTAATTGCATATTATCCATCAGGGCGAAAAAATTTAGTTGATAAGGCTCAGTCGCAAACTCAATTCGATTATTTTTTTGAAGCAGCAGGTCCGGGGTGTACATATGTTATAAAAAAAGAAACGCTTATTGAATTTAAGAAGTTCATCATAAATAATAAAAATGCTGCACAAGATATCTGTCTGCATGATTGGTTTTTATATTCATTTGCGCGGACGAGAAATTATTCGTGGTATATTGATAGAAAACCAACAATGCTGTACAGACAGCATGAAAACAACCAAGTGGGAGCAAACATTAGTTTTAAAGCAAAATACAAACGGCTTGGTTTGGTGAGAAACAAGTGGTATCGAAAAGAAGTAACTAAAATAGCTAATGCCTTAGCTGATGATAGCTTTGTGAATAATCAATTGGGTAAAGGTTATATAGGCAATTTGATCTTGGCTTTAAGTTTTTGGAAGTTAAGGCGGAAAAAGGCTGATAAAATTTATATTTTATTAATGTTGATTTTAAACATATTTTAAAAAACATCACCTTACGAATATGAATAATATAAATAAAATTTTTATAACATTTTTATGTATTGAACTGATTATTGGTGGTGGTGGAAGATTACTGGAGCCATTGGGAATATTCCCTTTGCGATATTTATTATTTGTATTTAGTTTTATACTTTTAATTTTTAATTTAGTTACATTCAATTTTTCAATCACCCAAAAATGTGTCAGTCTTTTTATATGGTTGCTTTTATTTCCTTTTTATGGCTTCTTTGTCGGCTTATTAGCTGGTAATAAAATAAATGATATACTGTTTGATGTGCAACCATACCTTTTTATGCTGTCACTTATATATCTATTTACACTAAGATATACTTTAAAAGTATTTTCATGTGAGATTTTTATTAAAATAGTTAATGCATTTGCATTATATGGATCACTGTTATATATTTCATACATAATTTTGTTGAATTTCGGTTTGTTAAATTTTAATTTAATTTATGAACACTTATCATTGACTAGCGAGTTCTTTTTTCGTCCCGATGGGGCTTTTTTTTCCAAATCCTTCTACTTTTTTGGTGTC
Source organism: Shigella sp. FJ200513 (assembly GCF_040495915.1). Lineage (NCBI taxonomy): Bacteria > Pseudomonadati > Pseudomonadota > Gammaproteobacteria > Enterobacterales > Enterobacteriaceae > Shigella > Shigella sp. FJ200513. The sequence goes on from NZ_JBDYCV010000031.1 coordinate 23,154, forward strand.
GGTGCGATTATCAGTTTTGTCGACAAAAAATATTTAAAATGTCTCATAATAGTGCTTGCGATATTATTGACAGAATCAAGAGGTGTATTACTTTTTACAACATTATCACTGTTATTAGCCAGTTTTAAATTACATAAGCTATATTTAAATACTATTATAATAATATTGGGCAGCGTTCTATTTATAATTATGCTTTACATGGTCGGATCACGCAGTGAAGATTCTGACTCTGTTAGATTTAATGATTTATATTTTTATTATAAAAATGTTGATTTAGCGACGTTCTTGTTTGGAAGAGGATTTGGTTCATTTATATTAGATCGATTAAGGATTGAAATAGTACCTCTTGAGATACTTCAGAAAACAGGCGTTATTGGTGTATTTATATCATTAGTTCCTATGTTGCTTATCTTTTTGAAAGGCTATTTTTTAAATAGTACAAAAACATCATTAATGATGTCGTTAATACTTTTTTTCAGTATTACCGTTTCTATAACTAATCCATTTCTTTTTACACCCATGGGAATTTTTATTATAGGCGTTGTAGTTTTATGGGTATTTTCTATAGAAAATATCCAAATTAGTAATAACCTCACTTCTGGAGCAAAATAAAGGATGTTAAAAATAGGGAAGTTATTGACCAGTTCTTTTTTTAGTTATTTTTTAATTGGAATTGTCAATACTGCTTTACATTGGGGGGTATTTTATGCGTGTTATAATAATTTAGCTTTTGGTCAAGGCCGAAGTAACATTGTTGGTTTTATATGTGCAGCAACCTTTTCTTTTTTTGCAAATGCAAGATGCTCATTTAAAGTATCTGCAACCAAGGCTAGATATTTTATATTTATATTTTTTATGGGGGCGATGAGTTATTTATTCGGCGTTTTATTTGATCTCTTAGCTTTATCTCCAATATTTACATTGTTCACCTTTTCTCTTTTTAGTTTGGTTTTAGGATATTGCGCATCAAAATATTTCATTTTTCGTTAGTAAACGATTTGTTAAAAACACAATTACTTGCACATTAGCTAAATAGTTTATATGAGGGGCTTATGTATCACTCTTTTAATATCGCTGTAATTATTCCTTGTTATAATGAGCAGAAGGCAATAGCAAAAGTCATAAATGATTTCAAAACGAATATTCCAACTGCTTCTATATATGTATTTGATAATAATTCGACTGACAGTACAGCACAAGTGGCAGAGGATGCTGGAGCAACAGTTCACTCTGTTCCTCTGAAAGGCAAGGGGAATGTCGTAAGACGTATGTTCTCAGATGTAGATGCGGATATTTATCTAATGGTTGATGGAGATGACACTTATGATGCAAGTTCTGCTCCAGAAATGATTAACCATCTCATAAAAAATCAATTGGATATGGTTGTAGGATGTCGTCAAGAGAATGGAGATCAAAATACATACAGAAAAGGGCATCGCTGAGGAAATAAATTGTTGACTGGTACTGTTCAGACTATCTTTAAAGGGAATTTTACTGATATGTTGTCGGGGTATCGTGTATTTTCCAGACGCTATGTTAAATCTTTTCCATGTCTATCAAGGGGATTTGAAATCGAAACTGAGCTTACAATTCATGCTTTAGAATTACGTATGAAGTATGGTGAGGTTAATACAAAATATGGCGAGCGATCTGAAGGGAGTGTGAGCAAACTATCAACTTGGAGTGATGGGTTCAAGATTCTGAAAACAATAATTAAACTTTACTCGCTTGAACGGCCACTATACTTTTTTAGTATTATCGGCGTTTTACTTGCTGCTTTGTCTATAATTTTAGGATTGCCCATCATTGTTGATTATATTGATACAGGTTTGGTGAGAAGATTTCCGACTGCCTTTTTAACTGCCTCCATCATGTTATCGTCAATAATGGCATTTGTATGTGGCATTATTTTGCATTCAAATACAACAACTAGACGTGAAATGAAGGCATTATTTTATCTTTCTGAAAAAAACTATAAACTGATAATGTAAATAGAGTATTTTACTATGATTGAATTGCCGTTGTATTTGTATGTTGTGTATTGTTTTGCTTTTGGAATGACATTTTTTGTCATTGGTAATATTGTATTGTCATCTTTTTTTAAGGAGGGGGTGGCAGGACTTAACAAATTTTCTTTATTTTTTATTGCCTATGCATAGGGATGTCTTTAAATATTTTGATAATTTACTTTCTGGGCATGGTCGGGCAATTTAATAAGATTGCTATCTTTTTAATTTTTACGGTGTGTTGGGTTTTAAGCATTATTAAACGTCAGCAATTTAGATGGCTGGCAATAAATAATATTGAGTTCAGTACGCTGTTTGTTATTTTATTTCTTGTTTTGATTTTTGTGGTTACATTGTTATCGTCCCTGCGAGCTCCCGGTGATTGGGATGATACTATGTATCACTTACCTTTGGCTCGTTCATTAGTTGAGCACCATGCAATTGTTGTTGAACAATATTTGCGTTTTCCTCTGTTCCCGCAAAATGCAGATCTTTTAATGGCTTTAGGTTTACAGTTAGGAGATGTAAGGTTAGCTCAGTTTTTAGCAAATATCTGTTTTTTTGTAATAGCCTGTGGACTTGTTGGCTGTTCATGGGAAATTACGAAAACTTATTATCCAGGCATTATTGCTACAATCCTACTATTTACTATCAATCCACTTAAAGATCATCTTGGTTATGCATATATTGATTTAACGCTATCTTTGTTTTGCTGCAGCCAGTATTCTTATATATATTCGCTCAGAAAACAATAAAACACAAAATGAATTAATTTTTTTATGTGGTTTTTTTATTGGAATTGCTTGTGGCGTAAAACTATTTGGTGCCATATATGGAGCCATCATATTTGTTATATTGATAGCGAAAAAGAGAAACATACAGACATTTCTTATTTTTAGCTTGGCAACAATTCTTGGTGGCATTTATTGGTATGTCCGTAGTTTTTGGATCTCTGGTGATCCTTTTAGTCCTGCTGGAGGAAATATATTTGGTCACTACCTATGGAATGAAATTGATCTACAAGTTCAAACAGCAGAACAAGCTCGACATGGTATAAGTCCTGCCACATTAGATTTGCAACAAGCAATTAATAAAGTTGGCAGTGATGTTGTTTTTTATGCTATACTGTCTGTCTTTACACTTAGGAATAATAAAATACTTTGGGTATTTTTCTCGATTGTTTTAACATATGTCTTATTTTGGTTTTCTGTTACGCAAGGTGACAGGTATTTATCACCCATTTACCCATTGTCAGTATTGCAGGTTGCGATCTCAATTGCAAGTTTAATAAAAGATATCAACATTACAAATTACAAGTTGGGACGATATTTTATCCTTGTGTGTATTATTTTTTTTCGGGGCGATCGTTGTATTTTGAATTCAAATATTTTTATTCTGAATACTTGAATTTTAATTCACGCTTAGAAAGTCGCTATAGCTATGAACTGATGAAGAAAGCAAGTGAATATAGTGAGTTATATGGAGATAATCTTATCCAATTAGGCTTGGAGGATGGTATTTACTTCTATAAAGGGATGGCAATTGGTGACGTCTTTGGATTAGCAAGATATAGTGATTGGACTATTAGTAATCCCGAGTGTGAGGTAATCCCACAGGATGATTTAATAGAGAAGATGAAATCTTTTAATAGTTCGTTTATTGTTATATCTAAACGAAGCTATGCTAATTTTAATCCAGAAAAGTATCCAAAATTCAAAGTTCTTATGGATACACCCAATGGCATACTTATCGCTATAAAGTAAGAAGCATGCTGTAACCATATGTATTCCTTGATTAGAAGATGAAAATCACGACGGTTAATAATATAACGGTTAATAGACGGTTAATAATATAGAAGACAGGAGTAAACAATGTCAAAGCAACAGATCGGCGTAGTCGGTATGGCAGTGATGGGGCGCAACCTTGCGCTCAACATCGAAAGTCGTGGTTATACCGTCTCTATTTTCAACCGCTCCCGCGAAAAGACGGAAGAAGTGATTGCTGAAAATCCAGGCAAGAAACTGGCTCCTTACTATACGGTGAAAGAGTTTGTTGAATCTCTGGAAACGCCTCGTCGCATCCTGTTAATGGTGAAAGCAGGTGCAGGCACGGATGCTGCGATTGATTCCCTGAAACCATATCTCGATAAAGGTGACATCATCATTGATGGTGGTAATACCTTCTTCCAGGACACCATTCGTCGTAATCGTGAGCTTTCAGCAGAGGGCTTTAACTTCATCGGTACCGGTGTTTCCGGCGGTGAAGAGGGCGCGCTGAAAGGTCCTTCTATTATGCCTGGCGGGCAGAAAGAGGCTTATGAGCTGGTTGCGCCTATCCTGACTAAAATCGCTGCCGTGGCAGAAGACGGCGAGCCATGCGTTACTTATATTGGTGCCGACGGCGCAGGCCATTATGTGAAGATGGTTCACAATGGTATTGAATACGGAGATATGCAGCTCATTGCTGAAGCGTATTCTCTGCTCAAAGGTGGCCTGAATCTATCTAATGAAGAACTGGCCCAGACTTTCACCGAGTGGAATAACGGTGAACTTAGCAGCTACCTGATCGACATCACTAAAGATATCTTCACCAAAAAAGATGAAGACGGTAACTACCTGGTTGATGTGATTCTGGATGAAGCAGCAAACAAAGGCACCGGTAAATGGACCAGCCAGAGCGCGCTGGATCTCGGCGAACCGCTGTCGCTGATTACCGAGTCTGTGTTTGCACGTTATATCTCTTCTCTGAAAGATCAGCGCGTTGCCGCATCTAAAGTTCTCTCTGGTCCGCAAGCTCAGTCAGCAGGCGACAAGGCTGAGTTCATCGAAAAAGTTCGCAGTGCGCTGTATCTGGGCAAAATCGTTTCTTACGCTCAGGGCTTCTCTCAGCTGCGTGCTGCGTCTGAAGAATACAATTGGGATCTGAACTACGGCGAAATCGCGAAGATTTTCCGTGCTGGCTGCATCATCCGTGCGCAGTTCCTGCAGAAAATCACCGATGCTTATGCCGAAAATCCGCAGATCGCTAACCTGCTGCTGGCCCCGTACTTCAAGCAAATTGCCGATGACTACCAGCAGGCGCTGCGCGATGTCGTCGCTTATGCAGTACAGAACGGTATCCCGGTTCCGACCTTCGCCGCTGCGGTTGCCTATTACGATAGCTACCGTGCCGCGGTTCTGCCTGCGAACCTGATCCAGGCACAGCGTGACTATTTCGGGGCGCATACTTATAAGCGCATTGATAAAGAAGGTGTGTTCCATACTGAATGGCTGGATTAATCTGATTTAACCAACAATAAAATTGAGGCCCGGCGTATATTGCACCGGGCTTTTTTTTGCCAAATATCTTATAGACTAAATTTCACTGCTTAATATTAACTTAATAAACATCAGCTATTCTTATAAAGAAAATCTGAATTGTTTTTCGTTGCGTTGACCATCTGACAACGTAGCGTTAAAACTTTTAGCATCTTATCACGATGCTAAAAACATCATGATTCACAGTTAAGTTAATTCTGAGAGCATGAAATGAAAATCACCATTTCCGGTACTGGCTATGTAGGCTTGTCAAACGGGCTTCTAATCGCACAAAATCATGAGGTTGTGGCATTAGATATTTTACCGTCACGCGTTGCTATGCTGAATGATCGGATATCTCCTATTGTTGATAAGGAAATTCAGCAGTTTTTGCAATCAGATAAAATACACTTTAATGCCACATTAGATAAAAATGAAGCCTACCGGGATGCTGATTATGTCATCATCGCCACTCCAACCGACTATGATCCTAAAACTAATTATTTCAATACATCCAGTGTAGAATCAGTAATTAAAGACGTAGTTGAGATAAATCCTTATGCGGTTATGGTCATCAAATCAACGGTTCCCGTTGGTTTTACCGCAGCGATGCATAAGAAATATCGTACTGAAAATATTATTTTCTCTCCGGAATTCCTCCGCGAAGGTAAAGCCCTTTACGATAATCTCCATCCGTCACGTATTGTCATCGGTGAGCGTTCAGAACGCGCAGAACGTTTTGCTGCGTTGTTACAGGAAGGCGCGATTAAGCAAAATATCCCGACCCTGTTTACCGACTCCACTGAAGCAGAAGCGATTAAACTTTTCGCTAATACCTATCTGGCGATGCGCGTAGCATACTTTAATGAACTGGATAGTTATGCAGAAAGTTTAGGTCTGAATACTCGCCAGATTATCGAAGGCGTTTGTCTCGATCCGCGTATTGGCAACCATTACAACAATCCGTCGTTTGGTTATGGTGGTTATTGTCTGCCGAAAGATACCAAGCAGTTACTGGCGAACTACCAGTCTGTGCCGAATAACCTGATCTCGGCAATTGTCGATGCAAACCGCAAGTGGTGGGTATTTATCGTCTGATTATGAAGAGCGGGTCAGATAACTTCCGTGCGTCTTCTATTCAGGGGATTATGAAGCGTATCAAGGCGAAAGGCGTTGAAGTGATCATCTACGAGCCGGTGATGAAAGAAGACTCATTCTTCAACTCTCGCCTGGAACGTGATCTCGCCACCTTCAAACAACAAGCCGACGTCATTATCTCCAACCGTATGGCAGAAGAGCTTAAGGATGTGGCAGATAAGGTCTACACCCGCGATCTCTTTGGCAGCGACTAACATCTTGTTATCAGGGCTATTTACGCCCTGATTGTCTTTTGTTACCTCCGCAATAATTCATTATTTTTATCACTTATCCTATAGCATTCACGGGGATTATCGCTAAACTATGCGGACTTGGAAATTTCCGTCAGTTAGGGTAATGATGAGAGTAGAAAATAATAATGTTTCTGGGCAAAACCATGACCCGGAACAGATTGATTTGATTGATTTACTAGTGCAGTTGTGGCGTGGCAAGATGACAATTATCATTTCCGTCATTGTGGCTATTGCCCTGGCTATTGGTTATTTGGCAGTAGCGAAGGAGAAATGGACGTCAACAGCAATTATCACTCAGCCCGACGTGGGGCAAATTGCTGGCTATAACAATGCCATGAATGTTATCTATGGTCAGGCTGCACCGAAAGTATCGGATTTGCAGGAGACGTTAATTGGTCGCTTCAGTTCTGCCTTCTCTGCATTAGCAGAAACGCTGGATAATCAGGAAGAGCCAGAAAAACTTACCATCGAACCTTCTGTTAAGAACCAGCAATTACCATTGACTGTTTCTTATGTTGGGCAAACTGCAGAGGGCGCACAAATGAAGTTGGCCCAATACATTCAGCAAGTTGATGATAAAGTGAATCAAGAGCTAGAAAAGGATCTCAAGGACAACATTGCTCTGGGACGGAAAAACTTGCAGGACTCTTTAAGAACCCAGGAAGTGGTCGCGCAGGAGCAGAAAGATCTGCGTATCCGTCAGATTCAGGAAGCGTTGCAGTATGCGAATCAGGCGCAGGTGACAAAGCCACAGGTTCAGCAGACTGAAGATGTGACGCAAGATACGTTGTTCCTTCTAGGGAGCGAAGCGCTGGAGTCGATGATTAAGCATGAAGCGACTCGTCCGTTGGTGTTCTCACCAAACTACTATCAGACACGTCAAAACCTGTTGGATATTGAAAAATTAAAGTTTGATGATCTTGATATTCATGCTTACCGCTATGTGATGAAACCGACGTTACCTATTCGTCGCGATAGTCCGAAAAAGGCAATCACCTTGATTCTGGCAGTGCTTCTGGGCGGCATGGTTGGCGCGGGGATTGTGTTGGGGCGTAACGCTCTGCGTAATTACAACGCGAAGTAATATTATTGTGCATTTAAGAGAAACGGGCAGGGTGGTGACACCATGCCCGTTTTTTTTGCCGGATGCGATGCTGGCGCATCTTATCCGGCCTACGTGTGTTGAGATAATGTGTAGGCACGATAAGTTTGCGCATCGGGCAATGGCTCCGGGTGTGACAACAACATCACACCTGCTCAGCCCGTAACTCACTGATGCCGTTTATGCAGGTTCTCAATTACTGTCGTTAAATCCAGATCCTGATCCTGCAACAGCACCAGCAGGTGATACATCAAGTCAGATGCCTCGTTGGTCAGCTCAAAGCGATCATGTACCGTTGCTGCCAGTGCGGTTTCCACGCCTTCTTCGCCCACTTTCTGCGCAATGCGTTTAGTGCCGCTGGCATACAGTTTGGCGGTGTAGGAGGTTTCCGGGTCGGCATATTTACGTTCGGCGAGCAGTTGTTCCAGTTGATACAGGAACAGCCACTGGTGAGCGGTGTTGCCGAAGCAGCTACTGGTGCCTTTGTGGCAGGTTGGCCCGATGGGATTCGCCAGCACCAGTAATGTGTCGTTGTCGCAGTCCGGGGCAATACTTACCACATTGAGAAAATTGCCCGAGGTTTCGCCTTTGATCCACAGTCGCTGTTTAGTGCGCGAGAAGAAGGTGACTTTACCGCTTTCGATGGTTTTGTCTAAGGCTTCCGGGTTCATGTAGCCCAGCATTAACACTTCGCCAGATACCGCGTGTTGCACAATCACCGGCATCAGACCGTCGGTTTTTTCCCAGTCCAGTTCGCGACGTTGTTGTTCTGTTAACATATCCTGATCTCCACGCCCTGTGTTGCCAGGTACGCTTTTAATTCGCCAATATTGATTATTTGTTTGTGGAATACGGAAGCTGCCAGCGCACCGTCAACGTCGGCATCGCGGAAGGCTTCCAGGAAGTGTTCCATGGTGCCCGCGCCACCGGAGGCAATCAGCGGGACGTGGCAAACTTCACGCACTTTTTTCAGCTGCTTGAGGTCGTAACCGTTACACACGCCGTCCTGATTCATCATGTTGAGGACGATTTCTCCGGCGCCGCGTTTTTGCACCTCCTCTACCCAGTCGAGCGTTTCCCATTGAGTGACGCGGGTGCGGCTTTCATCGCCGGTATATTGATTTACATGATATTTACCGGTTTCGGCGTCGTACCAGGTATCAATACCAACCACAATACACTGCACGCCAAAGCGATCGGCCAGGCGAGTAATTAATGTTGGGTCTGCCAGCGCAGGGGAGTTGATGGAAATTTTATCCGCGCCAAAGGAAAGAATTTTCGCGGCATCTTCCAGAGACTTAATCCCACCCGCCACACAAAACGGAATGTCGATCACTTCCGCCACGCGAGATACCCAGCTTTTATCTACCACACGGCCATCGCTGGAAGCGGTGATATCGTAGAACACCAGTTCATCTGCACCTTCTTCGGCGTAGCGTTTTGCCAGTGGCACGATATCGCCAATGATTTCATGGTTGCGAAACTGTACGCCTTTCACCACCTGACCATCACGAACGTCGAGACACGGGATTATGCGTTTTGCCAGCATGCGATGGCCTCCTTCACGGTGAATTTACCTTCCAGTAATGCACGACCAACTATTACGCCGCGCACGCCAGTGCCACGTAGGGCAGCAACATCGTTAATGTCGCCAATGCCGCCGGAGGACTGAAACGCCACTTGCGGATATCTGGCACACACTTCTTCATATAAAGAGACGTTAGATCCCGCCAGCGTGCCGTCGCGCGAGATATCGGTACACAACACATGTTTCAGGCCGACGGGCAGATAGGTTTCCACCAGTTGTTCCAGTGAAACGCCCGAGTTCTCTTGCCAGCCGCTGACTGCCACTTGCTTGTTGCCTTGCTCGTCAATACGGACATCCAGTGCCAGCACCAGCGCATCGGCACCGAAACGTTCAAACCAGCCTTTCACTACGTCCGGTGATTTCACTGCGGTGGAACCGACCACCACGCGCGCAACGCCAGCTTCCAGTAACGCCGCCACGTCTTCTTCACTACGAACACCGCCGCCAACCTGCACCGGGACGTTAACGCCCGCGACCAGGGTTTTAATCAGCGGGATTTGACGCTTAGCCGGATCTTTTGCCCCGGTCAGATCCACCAGGTGCAACACTTCGGCACCTTGCGCAGCGTAATCCTGTAAGCGCGGCAGCGGGTCGTTACCGTAATCGCGTTGTTTGCCGTAATCGCCCTGATGGAGACGCACCACGGTGCCGTCGATTAAATCTAATGCCGGAATAATCATCACATCTCCAGGAAGTTTTTCAGCAACTTAGCGCCAGCGGCACCAGAACGCTCCGGGTGGAACTGCACGCCGTAGAAGTTATCTTTTTGTACCGCCGCGGTGAACGGTTCGCCGTAATTACACTGGGCGATGGTCCACGGATTGACTGGCATTGCGTAGCTGTGAACAAAGTAAAAGTACGCGCCGTCTTCAATCCCCTGAAACAGGCGGTTGCCTGCCTGCGGATAAACGCGGTTCCAGCCCATATGTGGCAGTGGCAGACCAAAGTCGGTCATTTTCGGCACGTCTTCGTCGATGATGCCCAGCAAGTCGACGCCATTGCTCTCTTCGCTGCGTCGTCCCAGGAGTTGCATCCCTAAGCAGATGCCCAGCACCGGTTGGGTACAGGCTTTGATGAGATCAAACAGCTCGCGCTCACGCACCTGATCCATCGCTGCTTGTGCGGTGCCGACGCCGGGTAAAAACAGTTTATCGGCCAGCAACACAATGTCCGGGTCACGGCTGACTTTGGGTTCATAACCGTGGCGCGCAATGGCAGACTTCACAGAGTTCAGGTTGGCGCAGCCAGTATCAAGGATCACCACGTTCATTACAGCACTCCTTTCGACGAGGGCAGGGTGTCGCCTTCGACGCGGATGGCCTGGCGCAGGGTACGACCAAAGGCTTTGAACAGGCTTTCTACACGGTGATGATCGTTTTTACCTTTGGTTTTCAGGTGTAGTGTCACGCCCATGGTGTAAGAGAGCGAACGGAAGAAGTGTTCGATCATTTCAGTGCTGAGATCGCCCACACGCTGGTAGGTAAACTCGGCTTTATATTCCAGGTGCGGGCGACCAGAGATATCCAGTGCGCAGCGGGCAAGGCATTCGTCCATCGGCAGCACAAAACCAAAGCGGCAAATACCGCGTTTGTCGCCGAGGGCAATTTTTAACGCTTCGCCCAGCGCCAGGCCGGTATCTTCGACGGTGTGGTGATCGTCGATATAGAGGTCGCCTTTGACATTGATTTCCATGCGGAAACCGCCGTGGGTGGCGATCTGATCCAGCATGTGATCAAAGAAGCCAACGCCGGTGTTAATCTTGCTGCCACCTTCGCGATCCAGCCACACCTGGACGTCAATCTGCGTCTCTTTGGTGTTGCGCACTACATGGGCGTAACGGTCTCGTTTAGTGAGTTGCTCGCCAATCATTGGCCAGTTCAGGGTTTCGCGGTCGTAGCGTAAACCATTAATGCCCATGTTTTCCGCCAGTTGAATGTCGGTCGCGCGATCGCCAATTACATAACTGTTGGCACGATCCATCGCTTGCTCAGCCAGATAACCCTCCACCAGTTTTACTTTCGGCTTACGGCAGTCGCACTCATCGGCGGGCAGGTGCGGACAAATCAGCACTTCATCAAACTGCACGCCTTGCGAGGTGAAGATCTGCATCATCAGGTTGTGCGGGCCATCAAAATCCGCTTGCGGGAAACTTTGTGTTCCCAGACCATCCTGATTAGTGATCATCACCAGCTTGTAGCCCGCTTTTTGCAGCTTCAGCAATTCCGGGATCACGCCCGGTTCAAAGGCGAGTTTGTCAAAACGGTCCACCTGAAAATCACTCGGCGGTTCGCTAATCAGGGTTCCATCGCGATCGATAAAAAGATACTTCTGACTCATCAAACTTGCTCCGCACGTAAGGCGTCAATGACGCGCTGGCTTTCTTCACGGGTTCCGACGGTAATTCGCAGGCAGCCGCTTAAAGAGGGTTGTTTATTCTGATCACGTAAGATAATGCCCTGATCCCACAAAGATTTAAACACTGCACTGGAGGCTTTAAAGCGCGCCAGAATGTAGTTGGTTTCAGAGTCGAAAACCTGCTCCACGCAGGGGATCTCTTTCAGTGCGGCAATCAGGTATTCGCGTTCTGTAATAATTTGCGCCACCCGTTCGCTCATGGCGACGATTCCCTGCGGGCTTAACGCCTGTGCGGCAATGTCGGCAACCGGCGTCGAGAGCGGGTAGGGGGGGATCACTTTCATCAGCAGGTTGATGACTTCTTCGTTTGCCAGCGTAAATCCGCAACGAAGCCCCGCCAACGCGAAGGCTTTCGAAAGGGTACGCAAAATCGCCAGGTGCGGATATTCCGCCAGCCAGCCAGCTAACGATGCCTGCGGGCAAAACTCGATATAAGCTTCATCGGCAACCACAATCGCCTTACCGCGGGTTAGCTCCAGCAGGGTGCGAAAATCCTGCGGATTGATCAGTTGCCCGGTGGGGTTGTTGGGGCTGCAAACATAGACCACTTTTACGCCGTCCAGCTTGTCGGAAATGCCCTGTAAGTCCAGTTGCCAGTTTTCCAGCGTCGGCACTGTGCGGCATTCGACACCAATGGTTTCAGCGCTGACGCTGTACATGCCGTACGTTGGCGGGCAGTAGAGGATGGCGTCTTTACCCGGTTCGCAAAAAGCGCGGATCAGCAGTTCAATACCTTCGTCCGCGCCACGGCTGACCAGCACCTGTTCCGGTTTTACGCCTGCATATTGCGCGTAATTTTCAATCACCGCTTTTGGCTGGCATTCCGGGTAGCGGTTGAGCGTTTGCTGAGTAAGCTTAAACTCCACGGCTGTGGGATATTCGTTGGCGTTCAGCCAGACGTCGCCGTTACCGCCCAGACGACGCGCCGACTGATACGGTGTCAGGTTGCGGACGTTTTCACGCGCTAAATCAGTAATAGTCACGGTGCTCATGCTTGCTCCTTAAGGACGTTAACACGCAAAGTAACGGCATTTTTGTGGGCGGTCAGGCGCTCGGCGGCGGCCAGTGTTTCAATGGTCGAAGCCAGCGCGGAGAAACCTTCTTTCGACAGTTCCTGTACGGTCATGCGTTTCTGGAAATCTGCCAGCCCGAGGCTGGAACAGGTGGCGGTGTAACCGTAAGTCGGCAGCACGTGGTTGGTGCCGGAGGCGTAGTCGCCTGCCGATTCCGGTGACCAGTCACCAAGAAATACCGAACCGGCGCTGGTGATGCCATCGACCAGTTCGCGGGCGTTGCGGGTCTGAATGATCAGGTGCTCCGGGCCGTACTGGTTGGAGATCTCCACGCACTGCGCTAAATCTTTAGTCACGATCAGGCGGCTGGCGTTCAGTGCCTGGCGGGTGGTTTCGGCACGCGGCAGTTCTGCCAGTTGGCGTTCGACGGCCTCGGCAACGCGACGCGCCATATCAGCATCGGGGGTCAGTAAAATTACCTGTGAGTCAGGGCCGTGTTCAGCCTGAGAAAGCAAATCAGAAGCCACAAAATCCGGCGTAGCGCCGCTGTCAGCAATCACCAGCACTTCCGACGGGCCTGCGGGCATATCGATCGCCGCACCGTCCAGACGCTGGCTTACCTGGCGTTTTGCTTCGGTGACAAAGGCGTTACCCGGCCCGAAGATTTTGTCCACTTTCGGCACAGATTCCGTACCAAACGCCAGCGCGGCAATGGCCTGTGCGCCGCCGACGTTAAACACGTCCTGCACATCGCACAGCTGCGCCGCATAAAGAATTTCATCGGCAATCGGCGGCGGTGAGCACAGCACCACTTTTTTACAGCCCGCAATACGCGCCGGAGTTGCCAGCATTAATACCGTTGAGAAGAGCGGGGCGGAGCCGCCCGGAATATACAAACCCACTGAAGCCACCGGGCGCGTGACCTGCTGGCAACGCACGCCTAGCTGCGTTTCTACATCTACCGGCGGCAGTTTTTGCGCAGTGTGGAAGGTTTCAATACTCTTTACTGCCACCGCCATCGCCTGTTTTAGCTCGTCGCTCAGGCGTTCGCTGGCGGCGGCGATCTCATCAGCAGACACCTTCAGCGCGGTAACCGTGGTTTTATCAAACTTCGCGCTGTATTCACGCAGGGCCTCATCGCCACGCGTTTTCACGTTATCGAGAATATCGTTAACGGTGCGGGTAATGCTTTCAGAAGCGGAGATCGCCGGGCGCATTAACAGCTGGCGTTGTTGCTCCGCAGTACAGCTATTCCAGTCAATGATTGTGTTAAAGCTCATGGCGATCACTCCATCATCTTCTCAATCGGCAGGACCAGGATTGAACTGGCACCCAGTGCTTTCAGTTTTTCCATCGTTTCCCAGAACAGGGTTTCGCTACTCACCATGTGCATCGCTACGCGCTGTTGATCACCCGCCAGCGGCAGAATGGTTGGGCGTTCGGCACCTGGCAGCAGGGCGATGACTTCATCCAGGCGTTCGGTCGGTGCGTGCATCATGATGTATTTTGATTCGCGCGCCTGGATCACACCCTGAATACGGGTCAGTAGCTTGTCGATCAGTTGCTGTTTAGATTCTTCCATTTCGCCATCGCGCTGGATCAGGCAGGCTTTCGAGCGGTAGATAACTTCGACTTCGCGCAGGCCGTTAGCTTCCAGCGTGGCACCGGTGGAAACCAGATCGCAAATCGCATCCGCCAGCCCGGCACGCGGCGCAACTTCGACAGAACCGTTCAGTAAGCAGGATTTAAAAGAGATACCTTTCTGGTCGAGATAACGCTTGAGCAGGTGAGGATAAGAGGTGGCGATACGTTTACCGTTTAAGGAGAGCGGACCGTCCCAGGCTTCATCAACCGGCGTTGCCAGCGAAAGGCGGCAGCCGCCGAAATCCAGACGACGCAGGGTAAAGTAGCGCGGATCTTCACCCTGGGCGCGGCGGTTAAGCAGCTCTTCTTCCAGCACGTTTTCGCCGATAATCCCAAGGTCTACCACGCCGTCCATTACCAGACAGGGAATGTCATCGTCACGCACGCGCAGAATATCAATCGGCATGTTTTCTGCCATCGCGATCAGGCGCTGGGTGTGAAGATTGATTTTAATGCCACAGCGCGCCAGTAATTCGCGTGAGTCATCACTTAAACGGCCGGATTTCTGCATAGCTATGCGTAAACGAGTGTTGTCTGTCATTTTCTTATTCCTCTTTAAACCTGTCTGAACCGTTAACAACCGCGCAATAAAAAAGCCCCCGGAAGGTGATCTTCCGGGGGCTTTCTCATGCGTTCATGCACCACTGGAAGATCTGAATGTCTTCCAGCACACATCGCCTGAAAGACTAGTCAGGATGATGGTGGTGTTTAAATTGAACGCGTGTCATAAAAATCTCTGTGAATGTTTATTCAACTGATGTCTTTTAACCTAAACCACTTTCACGTTAGAAAGCAAGGGCTTTTTTATATATTTTATGGCGATGGATTTGTTTAATGAATGAGCGGGGAAAGGAGGGGGCTAAGAGGACTGTCCTCTAACTTGACAGCACCAAAAAGAGCAAAGTCTGATTTTTCGTCTCGCTGGCAATGTCTTGATCTACAAACTAATTAATAAATAGTTAATTAACACCTATCATTGTACAATGAACTGTACAAAATAGGAGATTTACATGCGTACAATTAGCTACAGCGAAGCGCGTCAGAATTTGTCGGCAACAATGATGAAAGCCGTTGAAGATCATGCCCCGATCCTCATTACTCGTCAGAATGGAGAGGCTTGTGTTCTGATGTCACTCGAAGAATACAATTCGCTGGAAGAGACGGCTTATCTACTGCGTTCCCCCGCTAACGCCCGGAGATTGATGGACTCAATCGATAGCCTGAAATCAGGCAAAGGAACGGAAAAGGACATTATTGAGTGGGTAATGCTGCCAACTTACTGATTTAGTGTATGATGGTGATTTTAAGGTGCTTGCGTGGCTTCCATTTCCATCAG
>NZ_JBDYCV010000032.1:0-38388 GCF_040495915.1 Shigella sp. FJ200513
CTGATGGAAATGGAAGCCACGCAAGCACCTTAAAATCACCATCATACACTAAATCAGTAAGTTGGCAGCATTACCTGATAGTTGGCATGATAAATAGGTATAAAGAATGGGAAATCGGACAAAAGAGGATGAACTGTACCGAGAAATGTGCAGAGTTGTCGGTAAAGTTGTGCTGGAAATGCGCGATCTGGGGCAGGAACCAAAGCATATTGTTATCGCAGGCGTATTACGTACAGCATTAGCCAATAAACGCATTCAGCGCAGTGAGCTGGAAAAGCAGGCGATGGAAACCGTCATTAACGCACTGGTAAAATGACCATTCAGGATGAGGCGGTAAGCTTCATCCTGATATTCTTGCTTCAGTTGCGGTCCAGTTAATCATTCTAAATAACAACTGCTGAAATTATACGAATTTCGGTATGTATTTTAATTTATAGCGATAATGTTATTTTTATTTTCTGCAATGAACGTCACAAATGATTGTCGCTTAAGTTAAATTTATTTCAAATGATAATAAATATCAGTTCGCTTATAATTTCTTGCTTTGTAATTTTAATTGATAACGATCAATGTTAAGGGCTCAGAATAATCACATTATTTTTTCTCCTAACCATAAAGGATTAGTTTATCGGCGTTAAATCTTTTCTCATACACTATCGGGTTAGGGAAAATATCTGGTGTTGGGGACAGAGTCAGCAGCGTATTAGTTGAATGCTTAATATCAGGCTGCTGAATTGTCAGCACTGTGTTTGCGAAGAGGATGCGAAATAAATGAACCCGGTTGATCGTCCACTATTAGATATTGGCTTAACGCGATTAGAATTCTTGCGTATATCAGGAAAAGGCCTTGCTGGTCTAACAATTGCCCCTGCGTTACTGTCACTTTTGGGTTGCAAACAGGAAGATATTGATAGCGGCACAGTAGGGTTGATAAATACACCCAAAGGGGTGCTGGTGACCCAGCGAGCGCGATGCACGGGTTGCCACCGCTGTGAAATCTCTTGTACCAACTTCAACGATGGCTCAGTAGGGACATTCTTCTCCCGTATCAAAATCCATCGCAATTATTTCTTTGGCGACAACGGGGTTGGCTCTGGCGGCGGCCTGTATGGCGATCTCAACTATACCGCGGACACCTGCCGTCAATGCAAAGAGCCGCAATGCATGAACGTCTGCCCGATTGGTGCGATTACCTGGCAGCAGAAAGAAGGCTGTATTACCGTCGATCATAAACGTTGTATTGGCTGTAGCGCCTGTACTACGGCATGCCCGTGGATGATGGCCACCGTAAATACCGAAAGTAAAAAATCCTCGAAATGTGTGTTATGCGGTGAATGCGCAAACGCCTGCCCAACAGGGGCGTTAAAAATTATCGAGTGGAAAGATATTACTGTGTGAATCTTGCAAAGGAAAAAATCATGGCTAACGGTTGGACAGGTAATATATTAAGAGTCAATCTCACGACAGGAAATATTACCCTCGAAGATTCCAGTAAGTTTAAAAGTTTTGTCGGTGGCATGGGCTTCGGCTACAAAATTATGTATGACGAAGTACCGCTAGGCACGAAACCTTTCGATGAAGCGAATAAATTAGTCTTTGCTACCGGCCCATTACCTGGATCTGGTGCCCCCTGTAGTTCTCGCGTAAATATCACCTCACTTTCTACTTTTACCAAAGGAAATTTAGTCGCGATGCCCATATGGGTGGCTTTTTTGCAGCGCAAATGAAATTCGCTGGATACGACGTCATTATTATCGAAGGGAAGGCGAAATCACCGGTATGGCTGAAGATTAAAGATGACAAAGTTAGCCTGGAAAAAGCCGATTTCTTATGGGGAAAAGGGACGCGCGCAACGACGGAAGAAATTTGTCGATTGACCAGCCCGGAAACCTGTGTGGCGGCTATTGGTCAGGCTGGGGAAAACCTTATTCCTCTCTCTGGCATGTTGAATAGCCGTAACCACAGCGGCGGTGCGGGAACTGGCGCAATAATGGGTTCGAAAAACCTGAAAGCGATTGCGGTTGAAGGGACGAAAGGGGTCAACATTGCCGATCGTCAGGAGATGAAGCGTCTCAATGATTACATGATGACTGAACTTATTGGTGCGAATAACAACCATGTCGTGCCAAGTACGCAGATCCCAAGTCACGCTGGACAGCACGTAAAGGGCTGTTTTGGGGCGCGGCTGAAGGTGGTCCGATTGAAACGGGTGAAATTCCGCCAGGCAATCAGAATACGGTCGGCTTTCGTACCTATAAATCCGTTTTTGACTTAGGACCGGCGGCAGAGAAATACACAGTAAAAATGAGCGGCTGCCACTCTTGCCCGATCCGTTGTATGACCCAAATGAATATTCCTCGGGTGAAAGAGTTTGGCGTGCCCAGCACAGGTGGTAACACTTGTGTAGCAAACTTTGTCCATACCACCATCTTCCCGAACGGGCCGAAAGATTTTGAAGATAAAGACGATGGTCGTGTGATTGGTAACCTGGTTGGTCTGAATTTGTTCGATGACTACGGCCTATGGTGTAACTACGGGCAGTTGCATCGCGACTTTACTTATTGTTACAGCAAAGGTGTGTTCAAGCGTGTTCTGCCAGCTGAAGAGTATGCAGAAATTCGCTGGGATCAACTGGAAGCGGGTGACGTTAACTTCATTAAAGATTTTTACTACCGTCTGGCGCATCGTGTGGGTGAGCTGAGTCACCTGGCTGATGGTTCATATGCCATCGCAGAACGCTGGAATTTGGGTAAAGAGTACTGGGGCTACGCGAAAAATAAACTCTGGTCGCCGTTTGGCTATCCGGTTCACCATGCCAATGAAGCGTCAGCGCAGGTCGGTTCCATTGTTAAGTGTATGTTCAACCGTGACTGCATGACGCATACCCATATCAACTTTATTGGTTCCGGCTTGCCATTGAAACTGCAACGTGAAGTGGCGAAAGAACTTTTTGGTTCTGAAGATGCTTACGATGAAACCAAAAACTACACGCCAATCAATGACGCAAAAATTAAATATGCAAAGTGGTCGCTGTTGCGGGTCTGTTTGCATAACGCCGTCACTCTGTGCAACTGGGTCTGGCCAATGACCGTTTCGCCGCTGAAAAGCCGTAATTACCGGGGCGATCTGGCGCTTGAAGCCAAATTCTTCAAAGCGATCACCGGCGAAGAGATGACTCAGGAAAAATTAGATTTAGCTGCAGAGCGTATCTTTACGTTGCATCGTGCCTACACGGTAAAACCGATGCAAACCAAAGATATGCGTAATGAACACGATCTTATCTGTTCCTGGGTTTTCGACAAGGATCCGCAGATCCCGGTCTTTACTGAAGGTACTGACAAAATGGATCGTGACGATATGCATGCTTCGCTCACGATGTTCTACAAAGAAATGGGCTGGGACCCACAGCTTGGTTGTCCAACCCGCGAAACATTGCAGCGTCTGGGGCTGGAAGATATTGCCGCCGATCTGGCAGCACACAATCTACTGCCTGCGTAAGGAATGGGTAAGATGAACCATCAGGATGAATTGCCGTTAGCGAAAGTCAGCGAAGTTGACGAGGCGAAGCGGCAATGGTTGCAGGGGATGCGTCACCCCGTTGATACGGTAACCGAACCAGAACCTGCTGAAATCCTGGCTGAGTTCATTCGCCAGCATTCTGCGGCTGGGCAGCTGGTGGCGCGCACCGTGTTTCTCTCGCCACCCTATTCGGTTGCAGAAGAGGAACTGTCAGTTTTGCTGGAAAGCATTAAGCAGAACGGAGACTACGCGGATATCGCTTGTATGACGGGAAGTCAGGATGATTACTATTACTCAACGCAGGCCATGAGTGAAAACTACGCGGCGATGTCTTTGCAAGTTGTGGAGCAGGACATTTGTCGCGCCATTGCACACGCCGTTCGTTTTGAGTGCCAGACGTATCCTCGTCCTTACAAAGTCGCCATGCTGATGCAAGCGCCATATTACTTCCAGGAAGCGCAGATTGAAGCCGCGATCGCCGCGATGGATGTTGCACCTGAATATGCCGATATACGGCAGGTGGAGTCATCGACGGCGGTGTTGTACTTGTTTAGCGAGCGATTTATGACCTATGGCAAGGCTTATGGCTTATGCGAATGGTTCGAGGTAGAGCAGTTTCAGAACCCCTGAAATTTCAGGGAGATGTCATGGATAGGGTGGACAGTTGCAGCCACTGCATTAGGGGATAATCAGATGTCCTTCACTCGACGCAAATTTGTTCTGGGGATGGGAACAGTAATCTTTTTTACTGGTTCTGCGTCTTCTCTGTTAGCGAACACGAGGCAAGAAAAGGAAGTTCGGTATGCCATGATTCATGACGAGTCACGGTGCAATGGCTGTAATATTTGCGCCCGCGCATGCCGTAAAACTAACCACGTCCCCGCTCAGGGAAGCCGTTTATCGATAGCACACATTCCAGTCACCGATAACGACAACGAAACGCAGTATCACTTTTTTCGCCAGTCATGTCAGCACTGCGAAGATGCTCCGTGCATCGACGTATGCCCGACGGGGGCATCGTGGCGTGATGAGCAGGGGATCGTGCGGGTAGAAAAATCGCAGTGCATCGGCTGCAGTTATTGCATTGGCGCTTGTCCGTACCTGGTTCGCTACCTTAACCCTGTCACTAAAGTGGCAGATAAATGTGATTTCTGCGCTGAGTCCCGACTGGCAAAAGGCTTTCCGCCCATTTGCGTCAGCGCCTGTCCGGAACACGCATTGATCTTTGGTCGCGAAGATAGCCCAGAAATTCAGGCGTGGTTGCAGGATAATAAATACTATCAATATCAGCTACCTGGTGCCGGAAAACCGCATCTGTATCGCCGGTTCGGTCAACATTTGATTAAAAAGGAAAATGTATGAACCCGTCGCAACATGCTGAACAGTTTCAGAGCCAGTTAGCGAACTATGTGCCACAGTTCACTCCCGAATTTTGGCCGGTGTGGTTGATCATTGCCGGAGTATTGCTGGTTGGGATGTGGTTGGTGCTGGGGCTGCACGCCTTGCTTCGTGCTCGTGGCGTGAAGAAATCAGCCACCGATCATGGTGAGAAGGTTTATCTTTACAGCAAAGCGGTCAGATTATGGCACTGGTCGAATGCGTTACTCTTTGTATTGTTGCTGGCAAGTGGGCTGATAAATCACTTTGCGATGGTGGGCGCAACTGCGGTTAAAAGTCTGGTTGCGGTGCATGAAGTTTGCGGATTTTTGTTACTGGCATGCTGGCTCGGCTTTGTGCTGATCAATGCCGTTGGGGATAATGGTCACCACTATCGCATTCGTCGTCAGGGGTGGCTGGAACGAGCGGCAAAACAAACGCGATTTTATTTGTTTGGCATTATGCAGGGGGAAGAACATCCTTTCCCGGCAACAACACAGTCTAAATTTAATCCCTTACAGCAGGTCGCCTATGTTGGTGTCATGTATGGATTGCTGCCGTTGTTACTATTGACGGGGCTGTTGTGTCTCTATCCGCAAGCCGTGGGAGATGTGTTTCCTGGCGTAAGATACTGGTTATTGCAGGCGCATTTTGCTCTGGCATTTATAAGCCTCTTTTTTATCTTCGGTCATCTTTATCTTTGCACCACGGGGCGTACGCCACACGAAACCTTTAAAAGCATGGTCGATGGCTATCACCGGCACTAACGAATGATCATTACACGAGCAGACCTGCGAGAATGGCGTATCGGAGCGGTGATGTATCGCTGGTTCCTGCGCCATTTCCCACGCGGCGGTAGTTATGCCGATATTCGTCATGCACTGATTGAGGAAGGATATACGGACTGGGCGGAGAGTCTGGTTGAGTATGCGTGGAAAAAATGGCTGGCGGATGAAAACTTCGCGCATCAGGAAGTTTCCTCTATGCAAAAACTGGCCACAGACCCCGGAGAGATACCATTTTGCAGTCAGTTTGCCCGCAGCGACGATCATGCTCGCATCGGCTGTTGTGAGGATAACGCCCGAATCGCAACCGCTGGGTATGCCGCGCAAATTGCCAGTATGGGTTATAGCGTGCGGATTGGAAGTGTCGGCTTTAACAGTCACATTGGCAGCTCCGGTGAACGCGCACGGGTTGCTGTAACCGGTAATTCTTCGCGGATAAGCAGCGCTGGAGATAGTAGTCGGATTGCGAATACCGGAATGCGAGTACGCGTTTGTACATTGGGTGAACGGTGTCATGTCGCCAGTAATGGTGACCTGGTGCAAATCGCCAGCTTTGGCGCAAACGCCAGAATTGCCAACAGCGGCGACAATGTACACATCATTGCCAGCGGTGAAAATTCAACGGTAGTGAGCACGGGCGTGGTCGACTCAATTATTCTCGGGCTAGGGGGAAGCGCCGCACTGGCATATCATGACGGCGAAAGAGTTCGCTTCGCCGTCGCCATTGAAGGTGAAAACAATATTCGAACCGGAGTCCGCTATCGTCTTAATGAACAGCATCAGTTTGTTGAGTGCTGATAGCTTTACCTTTAATCAAACGAAAGACGCCGACGAGCACGGGATGCAGGCTTTACGACCGCCCGAGCCATCGCCTCACCAATTTCTGCACATGCCGTAAGTCCCTGAACGAAAGGCTGGTCGTGCATCAACCAGGGCAACGCGCCGAACGCTACGCGTCCACGAATATCTTCGGGTTGCTGTAACGTATAATCTTCGCCAACATCAGGGATTTCAGATCCCCGCTTCACGTAAGGCCAGTAGTCGACGAATAGACTCTGAAGGGATTGCCGCATAATTATCGATGAAAACCCTGGCAAGGCCTTTACTGAACCGTTTATGGTCGTGTTCATTCAGATGAGGAACAATTTCCTGTACGGCTTCATGCAGGCGCAGAATGACATAACGCCAGGGAACAGTATGTTTTTCTCGTTTATTGCGTTCGACTTCCTGGAGATTTTTTTCTGCCCAGTCAAATGGGTCGCGTTGTTTGCGCTCGGCAAACCAGGCTTGAGCAAAGGAATCGACATTCAGGCTCTCTAAGGCTATGCGTTGGCTCCAGTCTGGATCAGCAAACTTGATTTCCTCTACTATCAATCTAAATACCCGATCCAAAAGGCCCTCTTCACCTTTTTGAATCTCAGCATTTAATGCCTGATCGGTGACGATGTGTAAGGGCTCGTAGGGAATAGGGCAATAGAAATCGGCTTCGGGTAAAATACCCGTGCGCGACATCAACGTAATATTTAGCTTTTCACTTGCGTTATCGCGGTGAAAAACGACGTGTTGTTTATCATCTTCAATGAACGAACCATGCTGAATAGCCACTGCCATTGCCGCATCCAGTCCGCTCAAGGATGTTCCCATAATACCCACGTTACACGCATCGACCTTTGCTTCCATCAGGCCTGACCACGGGCTGGGAAAATACGTTCTGGTTGCTTCTTCTTCATCAGGCCAGACGTGACCCGTGGCAATCACCGCTAAATCAAACGTCTCGCTGGGTAAATCCTGATTTGTAGCGAGCATGACGCCAGCATTTGTAATTTGCAGATCGGTAACCTGGCATGATTCATAAACAGCCACTGCAAATTTTTGCTGTCGTGCCTGGTCTACTAATCGTAAAAATTGATCGCGGAAATATTCGCCCAGCAGAATTCGCGGTAAAAACTGACGATCGTGCAAGGTTTCTTTTTTAACGCCATAACGCTGGAGATGGCTGGCTTCTTGCTTTTGTAGCCATTCGAGATACGTACAATTAATCGGCGGTATTTCAATACTGGCAATATTTGCCAGCATCATTTTTGAGTTTTCCTCATCACTGTATGGCATCCCGACACCGGCCTCGTCAGCCTGCTCGAAGATAGAAATAGAAAGTGGAGTTTGTTGCTGTAGAAGCGAGAATAAGGTGTAGATCCCCGTAGGCCCGGCACCCACAATAGCAATTTTTTTCATTGTTACTTACCTGTACGCATTCTTTCGAATTTAGTGTTATCAGATAAGTTTGGTTGAGATTTTTAGAATTTGAGAAATTTCAGACAGGGATGAAAAGGGCGCTAACCGCCCTTGATTAAATTCTGTCAGGCGAGTTTTGCCTGATTGATTTGACTAAGTGGCTCATTGACATCGAAAACTTTGGCGACAACTTCCTCAACGCCGAGATTTTTCAGTCGGGCAGTATGTTTTTCCAGATAGGCAAGGGCGCTTTTTTCATCAGTGAAAAGGTAGATCCCACCGGCTTCGTGGTTCTTTTCACTTTCTGTCCATACCTTCCACAGAAAACCAGGTTCCTGATTAATCGACTCAGCAAGTGGTTTAAGCTGCTCAGCCATTGCGTCGCCAAATGGGCCATTAAAAGCAAAATGAAGTTGTAACAAAGTTGCCATAGCGATTCTCCTTCTGATAACGCATACGAAGACAGTGTAAATCTTTTAACGTATTGGATACAGAGAAGAAACAGAGGGAAAAAGGAAAAGACCAGATTAAGAAAATCTGGTGCGTCCGAGTGGACTCGAACCACCGACCCCCACCATGTCAAGGTGGTGCTCTAACCAACTGAGCTACGGACGCAGGATGGTGCGTTCAATTGGACTCGAACCAACGACCCCCACCATGTCAAGGTGGTGCTCTAACCAACTGAGCTATGAACGCAACGTTGTAGGTGACAACGGGGACGAATATTAGCGGCAGAGTGGAAAGGTGGCAAGAGGCAAAACGTAATTTTCTGCGCTATTTCGACCGTTTGCAGAGCTTTTAAGCAAATTGGCTATATTTTGTTGATTTGCAAGGGCGATTTTTATTCAGGATCGCATTTACATCTGATACAACCCAATAATTCGTGTATCAGAGTTTAAACAGAGTTGTTTGCCACCATCTCAAATCTGTCGTGGATAAATCCTCCGTAGCCTTTACACTTAGGTAGCAATAAAGGCACACAGATGCAGCAAAGGAATAAATCATGGGATCTGATGCGAAAAACTTGATGAGCGACGGGAATGTGCAAATTGTTAAGACCGGCGAGGTCCTTGGCGCGACGCAACTTACTGAAGGCGAGTTGATTGTTGAAGCTGGCGGAAGAGCCGAAAATACCGTGGTCACGGGGGCTGGCTGGTTGAAAGTGGCAACCGGTGGGATCGCCAAATGCACACAGTACGGTAACAATGGCACGCTATCGGTCAGCGACGGTGCCATTGCCACAGATATTGTTCAGTCCGAGGGAGGCGCAATTAGTCTCTCTACGCTCGCTACGGTTAATGGCCGCCATCCCGAAGGTGAATTCAGCGTTGATCAGGGTTATGCCTGCGGTTTGTTGCTGGAAAATGGCGGTAACCTGCGTGTACTGGAAGGACATCGCGCGGAAAAAATCATTCTCGATCAAGAGGGCGGCCTGTTGGTTAATGGGACAACCTCAGCGGTCGTGGTAGATGAAGGTGGTGAATTGTTGGTGTATCCAAGTGGAGAAGCCAGCAATTGTGAGATTAATCAGGGCGGCGTTTTTATGCTGGCCGGGAAAGCCAGTGATACGTTGCTTGCTGGTGGCACCATGAATAATCTCGGTGGTGAAGACTCTGACACTATTGTTGAGAATGGATCCATTTATCGTCTGGGGACGGATGGCCTTCAGCTCTACAGTTCCGGTAAGACGCAAAACCTGTCGGTGAATGTGGGGGGGCGGGCTGAAGTGCATGCCGGTACGCTGGAAAATGCGGTAATACAAGGTGGAACAGTGATCCTGTTGTCACCCACCAGCGCGGACGAAAATTTTGTCGTAGAGGAAGATCGCGCACCGGTTGAACTGACCGGGAGTGTTGCATTACTGGACGGCGCTTCAATGATTATTGGTTATGGCGCAGAGCTGCAACAATCAACGATTACTGTACAGCAGGGCGGTGTGTTGATTCTCGACGGCAGTACGGTAAAAGGTGACAGCGTCACTTTCATTGTTGGTAACATCAATCTGAATGGCGGAAAACTGTGGCTGATCACTGGTGCGGCAACGCATGTGCAACTGAAAGTGAAACGCCTGCGCGGAGAGGGAGCGATTTGCCTGCAAACCAGTGCGAAAGAAATTTCACCTGACTTCATCAATGTGAAAGGGGAAGTTAACGGGGATATACGCGTTGAGATAACAGATGCCAGTCGGCAAACTCTGTGTAACGCTCTGAAATTACAGCCAGACGAAGACGGGATTGGCGCAACGCTCCAGCCTGCGTAAAAACACAGGCGCAACCCGTGAAGGTTGCGCCTTGTCTTTATTAGCGGGACGCTCGTTGCAGAATGATGGCTGACGGCATACGTTGCAGGAACCGCATACGCAGCATCATCATAATGGCTGCCGATGTCAGGCCGATAATAAAGCCTATCCAGAAGCCTGCTGGCCCCATAGGTTCAACGACCAGATCGGTCAGTGCCAGAATATAGCCGCTTGGCAAGCCCAGCACCCAGTAAGCTGTAAAGGTGATATAGAAAATGGAACGCGTATCTTTATAACCACGCAAAATCCCACTGCCAATCACCTGGATTGAGTCAGAAATCTGATATACCGCCGCCAGCAACATCAAATGCGCAGCCAGCGTTACAACCTCGGGATTGTCGTTGTACAACAGGGCGATTTGCTCCCGCAGTGAAACCGTGAAAATGGCCGTCAGGGTTGCCATACAGACACCCACCATAAGCCCGGTCCGCGCAGCGGTTTGCGCATCCAGCGTTGAGCCCTGACCCAGACGATAACCTACGCGGATAGTTACCGCTGCCGCCAGCGACATTGGAAGCACAAACATCAGTGAACTAAAGTTCAGGGCAATCTGGTGTCCTGCGACATCAACAATACCGAGCGGAGACACTAACAGAGCCACGACGGCAAACAGTGTCACTTCAAAGAACAGTGCCAGCGCAATCGGCAAACCGAGTTGAATCAGTCGTTTCATAACCGCAGGCTCGGGCTTAGCGGTGCCTTTTTCGTTACGAATATCGCGCATGGAGCGGGCGCGTTTAATGTAAGAAACCATGGCAAGGAACATGACCCAATACACCGCCGCAGTAGCCACGCCACAACCAACGCCACCGAGCTCAGGCATACCGAAATGACCATAAATAAAGATATAGTTCACCGGGATGTTCACCAGCAGGCCGATAAAGCCCATTACCATACCCGGCTTGGTTTTTGCCAGACCTTCACATTGGTTACGGGCAACCTGGAAGAACAGATATCCCGGCGCGCCCCACAACAACGCACGCAGATAACCCACGGCTTTGTCCGCCAGAGCCGGATCGATGTTTTCCATGTAGCGGATAATGTAACCTGCATTCCACAGCACCAGCATAATGAGAACGGAAACAAAACCTGCCAGCCAGAAACCTTGTCGCACCTGATGCGCAATGCGCTCACGTCGACCGGAACCATTTAATTGCGCGATAACCGGCGTTAATGCCAGCAGCAGTCCGTGACCAAAGAGGATCGCCGGAAGCCAGATAGAAGTACCGATAGCGACCGCCGCCATGTCGGTGGCACTATAGCCGCCCGCCATCACGGTATCGACAAAACCCATCGCAGTTTGGGCGATTTGCGCGAGAATCACCGGGATTGCTAATGCTAATAACAGACGCGCTTCACTGATATACTTCTGCACGTGAACACCTTTTATTTGTAGTTATATGAGAGACTAAAAAGCCGCCTGAATGGGCAGCAAAAAGAAGAAGCAGGGGAAATTCAGTCTATTGTAGCGAGGATTTATTAATTCTCCAGTGAAAAAATAGCCATTCTTACCCCTTCACTGGTAAGGGCGTTTTCCACCTGCTATTGTGCTGAACAGAATGTCTTAACTGATTTCAGGAGTTGTAAGTATGTTTACGGGGATTGTACAGGGCACCGCAAAACTGGTGTCGATTGACGAGAAACCAAATTTTCGTACGCATGTGGTGGAGTTACCCGACCACATGCTGGACGGCCTGGAAACCGGTGCTTCCGTGGCGCATAACGGTTGCTGCCTGACCGTGACGGAAATTAACGGCAACCATGTCAGTTTTGACCTGATGAAAGAAACGTTACGCATTACCAATCTTGGCGATTTAAAAGTGGGGGATTGGGTAAACGTTGAGCGTGCGGCGAAATTCAGTGATGAAATTGGCGGACACTTAATGTCAGGTCATATTATGACCACCGCTGAAGTGGCGAAAATATTAACCTCGGAAAATAATCGCCAGATCTGGTTTAAAGTCCAGGATAGTCAGTTGATGAAATATATCCTGTACAAAGGATTTATTGGCATCGACGGTATTAGCCTGACCGTCGGCGAAGTCACGCCAACGCGTTTTTGCGTCCATTTAATTCCGGAAACACTGGAACGCACGACTCTTGGGAAGAAAAAACTTGGCGCACGCGTCAACATTGAAATCGATCCACAAACTCAGGCAGTGGTAGATACGGTAGAACGTGTGCTGGCGGCACGAGAAAATGCCATGAATCAACCAGGTACAGAAGCCTGATCTGAACTCGCCCCCGAAGAGGGGGCGATAGAATAGCCTTTAGCGAGCGACTCGAAGGCCGTTTTCAACACCGCGTGAGAACACCACCTGCCAGAGCTGAATATCACGGGCGCGGAAAGCACCTGCGCAGGCATTCAGATAATAGGTAAACATCCGTTTAAAGCGTTCACTGTAGTTATCCGCAATTTCTGGCCATGCGGCGAGGAATCGTTCATACCACGCCATCAACGTAGTATCGTAATCAGCACCGAAGTTATGCCAGTCTTCCATCACAAAGTGGGGTTCGCTGGATTGAGCAATCTGGCGTACAGAGGGCAGGCAACCGTTCGGAAAAATATATTTATTAATCCAGGGATCAACATTCAGATCGGTTTTTTTCGAACCGATAGTATGGAGCAGGAATATACCTTCCGGTTTCAAATTACGATCCACCACCGCAAAATAGGTATCGTAATTTTTCGGTCCGACGTGCTCGAACATCCCCACAGAAACAATACGATCAAACTGGTCGTTCAGGTCACGATAATCTTGCAGCAAAATGGTGACATCCAGGCCTTTACAGCGTTCCTGAGCCATTTTTTGCTGTTCGGCAGAAATGGTGACGCCGACCACGCTTACGTCATAGTTAGATGCCATGTAGTGCGCTAGTCCGCCCCAGCCGCAGCCAATATCCAGTACGCGCATCCCTGGTTTTAACTGCAATTTTTCACAAATCATTTTGAGCTTCGCCTGCTGGGCAGATTCCAGATTATCGGCATCTTTCCAGTAAGCGCAGGAATATTGCATGAAGGGATCAAGCATGCGGCTGAACAAGTCATTACCCAAATCGTAATGCTCCTTGCCGACTATCCAGGCACGTTTTTTACTCTGCAGATTGAAGAGACGAGCGCCGGCAATACGCAGCGTGTCTTTGAAATGATGGGGGAGTTGGTTCTCGAGACCTGCGCGTAAGACTTTGCTAAAAAACATATCCAGTCGGTCACATTCCCACCAGCCATCCATATAACTTTCGCCTAACCCCAAAGAGCCTTCCTGCAGAACGCGTTTAAAAAAATCGGGGTTTTTCACACGAATATCCGCCGGGGCAGAACCGTTAATGGCTATACCGGCACGGCTAAGTAATTCGTTGGCGATACGGTACCAGTTGTCATCCGGTACACTGACTTCTTCTATACACGATGAACTCATAGTTTCTCCATCACTGGTCGGTGATCAGAACCTTAAAACAGCGTAGACGCTTTTTGGGCTTTGTGAGAAATCTCGCAGAAAAAACCGCGAGTCTATAATCCGACGTAGAACAGAGGGAAAGGAGGAACCCTTGCCGAAATGACCATCCATAGTGAGTCGGGAACGATCCTGTCCCCGTAAAAACATAATATTTATCGTAGCTTTAACAACTCGAAATTAGTATAGGCCGCTAATTTCAATCATACAACAAAATTTTGTTAGCAGCCTAAGTATAAGTATATCGATATAGATCAGTGTGATTCGCTATGAGCGACTTCGGCATTGCCATGATTCGGGCAGTCAACTTCTTCACAACGTTGCATCATGTAACCCAGCGCGACCAGCACTACTGTTGATAACATCACGCTGGTGGTGGTGAGCAATGGCGTGCTGATACTAATAAGCCAGGAAACTACCAGACTTGCGAGGAAGCACAGACCCAGTTGCAGAGTGTTCTGCAACGCTGCGGCGCGACCGGTTGCATGTGGGAAGGGACGCAGCGCCTGGGCGACAACAATAGGGTAGATCGCGCCATTGGCAATCGCCATCACACAGAATGGGATCAGGATTTCGACCAGCGACACATGGCTAATGAAGCCCGCAGCCCAGGTCGCAATGACGCTGACAGCAAACAGCACCAGCAACCACGGTAATAACTGCTTGCCTTGCCATTTCTGCAGTGCGGCGCGACAGCCATAACCACCAATCAGAAACGCGATAGTTTGCGGGACATAACTTAAACCAATAACTGCCGGGCTGTAGCCCATTTCACTAAGGATGAACGGTGAACCGGTCAGCCATGCAAAAAAACTGGCTGAACAGGCTGCGTATATCAGCACGTTGCCGCGATAGGTTTTAGAACGTAGCAGGTCGGTAAAGGTCAGACCATCCTGACTATTGTTACGGGCCTTCGTCGTGGGTTTGAGCCAGAAAATAGGCAGAATCAGCACCACGGTAATGGCAAACAGGGTGGCGAAAATCGCCTGCCAGGAAAAATGGACCAGCAGCCAGCTTCCTAACAGGGGAGCCAGTGCCGGAGACAGACCCACCAGCGGCATGATGGTCGCAAAAATACGGTTGACTTTCTGTGAAGGATAATAATCTGTCACTAATGCTTGCCAGATAACCGCCGCGGCGCAGACCCCCACAGCCTGTACAAAACGCAATACCAGCAGCGTGGCGGCGTTTTCTACCCACAGCATCCCCAGACTACCTAACGCAAAAATTGTCAGGCCGATTAATAACACCGGTTTACGACCATAACGGTCGGAGAGTGGCCCCCACAGAAGCTGGGCTGCGGCAAAACCGGCAAGGAACAGACTAAGGCTGGCACTGACAGCAGACGCAGGCGTTTGCAGGTCGGCCTGTATGGCGGCGAAAGCAGGCAGATACATATCGGTTGCCAGAAAACCGAGTACGCTCAAACCCGCCAGCCAGACTAAAAATCTTTTCCCAGGTTGCATGTATATTCTCTAAATCTCTCAATTAAACACCGCCGCAAAGTGTAGGGAGTGAAATTAGTGTTGTGAAACGGTAATATTTGATGACTGGTTTCAAAAATTTTGCAGGCAGACTATGTGGTCAGAATATTCACTCGAAGTTGTTGATGCGGTAGCGCGTAATGGTAGTTTTAGCGCTGCGGCACAGGAGCTGCATCGTGTTCCTTCTGCGGTCAGCTATACCGTGCGTCAGCTGGAAGAGTGGCTGGCGGTACCGCTCTTTGAACGACGGCACCGTGATGTGGAGCTGACCGCTGCTGGAGCGTGGTTTCTCAAAGAAGGGCGCTCTGTTGTCAAAAAAATGCAGATCACCCGCCAGCAATGTCAGCAGATAGCGAACGGCTGGCGCGGTCAGTTAGCTATCGCAGTGGATAATATTGTCAGGCCAGAACGTACACGGCAGATGATCGTTGATTTTTATCGCCATTTTGATGATGTCGAACTTCTTGTCTTTCAGGAAGTGTTCAACGGTGTCTGGGATGCGCTTTCCGACGGGCGCGTGGAACTGGCAATTGGCGCAACACGCGCGATTCCGGTAGGCGGTCGTTATGCCTTCCGGGATATGGGGATGCTAAGCTGGAGTTGCGTTGTTGCCAGTCACCACCCGCTGGCGTTGATGGATGGCCCGTTCAGCGATGATACGTTGCGCAACTGGCCGTCGTTGGTGCGCGAAGACACCTCGCGAACGCTACCTAAACGTATTACCTGGTTGCTGGATAACCAAAAAAGACTTGTCGTACCTGACTGGGAATCATCGGCAACCTGTATCTCGGCAGGATTATGCATAGGGATGGTGCCAACACATTTCGCCAAACCGTGGCTTAATGAGGGGAAGTGGGTAGCACTTGAACTGGAAAACCCCTTCCCGGATTCGGCATGTTGTCTGACATGGCAGCAAAATGATATGTCGCCTGCGTTAACCTGGCTGCTTGAGTATCTCAGCGATAGTGAGACGCTGAATAAGGAGTGGCTGCGGGAGCCGGAAGAGACTCCCGCAACGGGTGATTAACGACGATAGTCGCGGAACGGGCCGTCAGCCACGGAGCGGCGTTCAATCAAACGCGGATGCACTTCAATGGACTGCGGTTCTTCACGTTTGTTGACGATACGATCCAACAGCATGTTGAACGCTGTTTCACCCAGCGAATCTTTTGGCTGATGGATCGTGGTCAGCGCCGGCGTAAAATAGCGCGCGTTGCGCACGTTATCATAACCGATCAGCGAAACATCCTGCGGGACGCGCAGGCCCATTTCATCAGCAGCACAAAGTGCGCCCATTGCCATGATATCGCCACCACAGAAGACGGCAGTAGGGCGATGCGGCTGCGACAGGATTTGCTGCATGGCGCGATAACCGGATTCAGGTTCAAAGTCACCCTGCACAATCCAGCTTTCCGGCACCTTGATCATCGCTTCTTCCATCGCCTTCATAAAACCGGCAAGGCGGCCTGCGCCGGTGTTACGTTCCAGCGGGCCGGGGATGACGCCGATTTCGCGGTGACCGCGTTCAATCAGATAACGCCCGGCCATGTAGCCGCCTTCGAACGCGTTATCAATGACCGCATCGGTGAAGTCAGCTTTTGCTTCACCCCAGTCCATCACCACCATTGGGATATGGCGATACTCTTCCAGCATCGCCAGCAACGGCTCTGGGTACTCAGAACACATCACCAGCAGACCATCGACGCGTTTTTGCGCCATCATCGACAGATAAGCCCGCTGTTTCTCAAGATTGTTCCACGCATTACCCAGAATCAGGGTGTAACCTTTCTGGAAGCAATTTTTTTCAACTGCTTCAATGATCTCGGCAAAATAGGCCGCTTCGCTGCTGGTCGCCAGCAAACCGATAGACTTGGTGTGGTTAACCTTCAGGCTACGCGCCACCGCGCTAGGGGAGTAGTGTAATTCTTTAATCGCTGCCCACACGGCGTTGCGCGTTTCTTCAGCGACGAAACGTGTTTTGTTGATCACGTGTGACACAGTTGTAGTGGAAACGTTTGCTCGTTTCGCTACATCTTTTATTGTTGCCATTCCATTTCACTCCAGACCCTAACTTCAGCTCCTGCAAAATCGCAAGGTAAACGTTTGCCTTTACACACCTTACGCACAACAAAAGTGTTGCGGTACGCCGGAAAAACGACACGGAGCGTCAGGAAGGGGTCAATGGCCAGTACGCAAATAGTGTAAGCGTGGAATTTTGGCCGATCTTGACGAAAAGGGGAAGTGGTAAAAACACTTATCATTATAAATGACGGGAGATTTTTTCATCACAGTGTGTAAAAATGCGTAATATCACTTTTTGTGTGGTAATAAAAAAGGAGAAAACTTGATGAGCACCGACCTTAAATTTTCACTGGTAACAACGGTTATCGTCCTCGGTTTGATCGTAGCCGTGGGTTTGACTGCCGCGCTGCACTGATTTCCTCTCGAGGGAGCGCGTTCTCCCTCGCATCTCCTTCCTG
The DNA here is from genome assembly GCF_040495915.1 of Shigella sp. FJ200513. Classification (NCBI taxonomy): domain Bacteria; kingdom Pseudomonadati; phylum Pseudomonadota; class Gammaproteobacteria; order Enterobacterales; family Enterobacteriaceae; genus Shigella; species Shigella sp. FJ200513. The sequence continues at coordinate 17,632 of NZ_JBDYCV010000032.1, forward strand.
TTTGTTAGCAAAATGGCAAAAGTGTTTTCTCTTTTTGTTATTTTCATTTTTTTGTGATTGCTGTCATGCTTTCGCCACTTTAATGAATATCGCGTAATGACGCGAAGAGGTGGAGATAAGGCATGAAAATTAACTATCCGTTGCTGGCGCTGGCGATTGGCGCGTTTGGTATCGGGACAACGGAGTTCTCGCCAATGGGCTTGTTGCCCGTCATTGCGCGCGGTGTGGATGTCTCGATTCCCGCTGCCGGAATGTTAATCAGTGCCTATGCAGTTGGCGTAATGGTGGGCGCGCCGCTGATGACGCTTCTACTTTCTCATCGTGCCCGCCGCAGTGCGTTGATTTTCCTGATGGCAATTTTCACGCTAGGCAACGTTCTTTCCGCCATCGCGCCGGATTATATGACCCTGATGCTTTCACGTATTTTGACCAGCCTGAATCACGGAGCATTTTTTGGTTTGGGTTCAGTCGTGGCCGCAAGCGTGGTGCCAAAACATAAACAGGCCAGCGCAGTTGCCACTATGTTTATGGGGTTAACCCTGGCAAATATCGGTGGCGTGCCGGCGGCGACCTGGTTGGGTGAAACCATCGGCTGGCGGATGTCATTTCTGGCAACGGCGGGGCTGGGAGTGATTTCAATGGTAAGTCTGTTCTTCTCATTACCTAAAGGTGGTACAGGGGCACGACCTGAAGTGAAAAAAGAGCTGGCGGTATTAATGCGTCCGCAGGTGCTGTCTGCATTGCTGACGACGGTACTGGGAGCTGGTGCAATGTTTACCCTCTACACCTATATCTCTCCGGTACTGCAAAGTATTACCCACGCAACACCGGTGTTCGTCACGGCAATGCTGGTGCTGATTGGTGTCGGATTCTCTATCGGTAACTATCTCGGCGGCAAACTGGCAGATCGTTCAGTTAACGGCACGTTGAAAGGCTTTTTGTTGCTGCTGATGGTGATTATGCTGGCAATCCCGTTCCTGGCCCGCAATGAGTTCGGCGCAGCTATTAGCATGGTGGTGTGGGGCGCAGCAACCTTTGCGGTTGTACCTCCGTTACAGATGCGCGTGATGCATGTCGCCAGTGAAGCGCCAGGTCTGTCTTCATCAGTCAATATTGGTGCCTTTAATCTTGGAAATGCGCTGGGAGCAGCTGCTGGTGGTGCGGTAATTTCCGCTGGGCTGGGATACAGCTTTGTGCCGGTGACGGGGGCGATTGTCGCGGGACTGGCATTATTGCTGGTGTTTATGTCAGCCAGAAAACAACCTGAAACAGTTTGCGTTGCTAACAGCTAATTAAACAAAAACGCAGAAGGATAACCTTCTGCGTTACAGTTGCTGACAACGTGCGATTTATCTTGCCGAATGCGCTGTTAACGCCTCATCCGCGTTGGCATGGTAAGCGAAGCGCATCAGGCAATGCTGCATTTGCCATCAGTTATTATGCAGCGAGATTTTTCGCTACGAATTCCCAGTTCACCAGCGCCCAGAAGTGCTCCAGATAGCCAGGACGTGCATTGCGATAGTCGATGTAATAAGCGTGTTCCCAGACATCAACGGTCAGCAGCGGAGTCGCATCGGTGGTCAGCGGAGTACCCGCGTTAGAGGTTGAAACGATAGCCAGTTTGCCATCGCTGTTTTTCACCAGCCAGGTCCAGCCAGAACCAAAGTTTTTGATCGCTGCATCAGTAAACTGCGCTTTGAAATCGGCAAAGCTGCCAAAAGATGCGGCGATAGCTTCAGCGACTTTTCCAGTCGGTTCGCCACCGGCGTTCGGTGCCAGGCAGTTCCAGTAGAAAGTATGGTTCCAGACCTGAGCTGCGTTGTTGAATACGCCACCTTCAGAGCTGCGAATAATCTCTTCCAGTGATTTACCTTCAAACGCGGTACCTTTAATCAGGTTGTTCAGGTTAGTGACATAAGTCTGATGATGCTTGCCGTAGTGATACTCGATAGTTTCCGCAGAAATGTGCGGTGCCAGAGCATCTTTAGCATATGGTAGTGCAGGTAATTCGAATGACATTGCTACTCTCCTTTATTATTAATTTGCATACGTACAATAGCCTTATTGTGCGTATGGATAGGGTAGCAAATTAAAAGGTGAGACAAAAGATGAACTTACCCTGTTGCCGTAACAACAGGGTAAAGTTTTAGCGAAGTGTTTTTGGGGTCATTACCCGACGAGCGCCAACATAGTGGCGCTGCCAGTAGTCTTCACTGAGAGAAGTGATTTGAATTTCCTGACCTGTGCGCGGTGACTGAATAAATTTGCCGTTGCCGACATACACGCCGACATGATCGGCTGTACCGCGTCCCTGAGTACGGAAAAAGACCAGGTCGCCGTTTTTCAGCTCACTACGTTCGATAGGTCCTGCATCACGCAGGTGATACATTTCATTCGCCGTACGCGGAATACGAATTTTCACCAAATCTTTATAAGCGTAATAAACCAGGCCGCTGCAATCAAAACCGGTACGCGGTGAGCTGCCGCCCCAACGATATGGCTTACCAATTTGCTGCATCAGTTTATTCATTGCCACTTTCGTGGCTTTTTGCACCTTCGCTTTGTGCGCGTCGGCAAGGGTTCCTGACGCGGCATTTTTGACTTTCACACAATGCGATTTATAGCCCTTACGTTTGGTACACTTTTCGGTAAAGCTGGCTGAGGCCGTTTTATTGACGGCGTGTTTGCTGCGAGTTTTGGCGTTTTTAGAAGCGGTAATGGAAGATTTTTTAACAGAAGAAGCGGTTTTGCTTTTGGTCATACTTTTACTGGCGGCTTTTTTCGCTGTTTTCTGGCTGGCTTTCTGGGTCTTTTTGGTGGTTGCCGTGCTTTTCTTTTTATCTGCTTTTTTGGTGATATGAGTGGTAGCAGAACTCTCCCTGGCTTGCTTTGAAGCATGGGCCATAGGCGTTAAAGGCAGGGTGGTAAAAAGTAAAGCACAGAGCGTGATCGAAATACGGTTTATCCGCGCCACTGAGCGTCCCTCTGTTAAGGCAGGTCTATCATGCCTGCGTCTGATTTACAAAACTTGATGATTCTAATGCATAGAAGAAGAGAAAGTTAATAGCTTTTATTGTTAAAAAATACGTTTCGTTGGCGAGCGCAAAAAAATGCAGCAGTGAAAGCTAAAAATGGTTATAAATACGCCAGTTTGCCGCGCATCAGAGAAGAAACGAATATTTGAAATGCAACAAATAGAGCAAAGGGATAAAATAGCAAAAGCGTGATGAAAATGTTATTTTCCGATGCCGCACTGACCCGCTACAATGTCAGATTACTGCCGTAAAGAAGTTTGAGGAAGCAAGACAATGAGCACCACTATCGAAAAAATCCAACGCCAGATTGCTGAAAACCCGATCCTGCTGTACATGAAAGGTTCACCGAAACTGCCGAGCTGCGGTTTCTCTGCCCAGGCAGTCCAGGCGCTTGCCGCATGTGGCGAACGTTTTGCCTATGTTGATATTCTGCAGAATCCGGACATTCGTGCGGAACTGCCGAAATATGCTAACTGGCCGACCTTCCCGCAACTGTGGGTTGACGGCGAGCTGGTCGGCGGTTGTGATATCGTGATCGAAATGTATCAGCGTGGCGAACTGCAGCAGCTGATCAAAGAAACTGCCGCTAAATACAAGTCTGAAGAGCCGGACGCGGAATAATCCGTCCTGCAATACTGACGGATGCGAACGGGCATCCGTCAGTCCTTTATCCGGTGCGCCGTAAAACCTCGTCCTTCAGGGCGGGGATATAAGGCGCGGTTTTCCACCTGACCAGGTGTTTGCTGTTGTTCAATGTACTGGCGGATGACGGATATTGGCGCACCTTCGCAGCTACTGGCAAAATAGCCAGGACTCCACAAAACGCCTTTGTAGTAATACCTGACTGCAATATCTGGTCGATCTCGTCGCAGTAACCTATTCGATATGCCTTTGAGGCTGTTTACCAGACTGGATATCGCCAGTTTGGGAGGATAGTTAATTAACAAATGGACGTGATCTGGTTCGCCATCCATTTCAACCAGTTCAGCTGCAAAATCAGCACATACATTTGAAAAGTAAGTGCGTAGTTTTTCTGTCGTGTCATGGTCAAAAATCTGGCGTCGGTATTTGGTGACAAAGACCAGGTGAACATGCATCAGGAAAACACAATGCCTTCCACGCCGGATATCGGTTTCTTTTTTCACAGACCAAAGTATCATTTGACCTGTGAAACGATTACAGGCATTTAAATTCCAGTTAAGACCCGGTGGTCAACAGGAGCGTGAAATGAGGCGCTTCGCAGGCGCATGTCGTTTCGTTTTCAATCGTGCTCTGGCGCTTCAGAATGAGAATCATGAGGCCGGTAATAAATACATCCCTTACGGGAAAATGGCTTCCTGGCTGGTTGAGTGGAAAAACGCCACTGAAACGCAATGGCTTAAAGATTCGCCCTCACAGCCATTGCAACAGTCACTGAAAGACCTTGAGCGGGCTTACAAAAACTTCTTCCAGAAGCGGGCTGCTTTTCCCCGATTCAAAAAGCGGGGACAGAATGCTGCATTCCGCTACCCGCAGGACGTTAAGCTCGATCAGGAAAACAGCCGTATTTTTCTGCCGAAACTTGGCTGGATGCGCTACCGGAATAGCCGTCAGGTCACGGGAGTTGTGAAAAATGTCACTGTCAGCCAGTCCTGCGGTACGTGGTACATCAGTATTCAGACAGAAAGTGAAGTATCAACTCCGGTTCACCCTTCAGCATCAATGATCGGGCTGGATGCTGGCGTGGCTAAACTCGCCACGCTGTCAGATGGCACAGTCTTTGAGCCTGTAAACAGTTTTCAAAAAAACCAGAAGACGCTGGCGAGACTTCAGCGACAGTTAAGCCGGAAGGTCAAATTCAGCAACAACTGGCAGAAGCAGAAACGCAAAATACAGCGACTGCATTCCTGTATCGCAAATATCCGCAGGGACTACCTTCACAAAGTCACAACGACCGTCAGCAAAAACCACGCAATGATAGTCATTGAGGATTTGAAGGTCAGCAACATGTCAAAGTCAGCAGCGGGTACGGTCAGCCAGCCGGGGCGCAATGTCCGGGCAAAATCAGGTTTAAACCGTTCGATACTGGATCAGGGCTGGTATGAAATGCGCCGCCAGCTTGAGTACAAGCAGCTCTGGAGTGGCGGTCAGGTGCTTGCTGTTCCGCCAGCGTACACAAGCCAGCGTTGCGCGTGCTGTGGTCATACAGCGAAAGAAAACCGCCTGTCACAAAGTAAATTCAGATGCCAGGTATGTGGATATACAGCGAACGCCGATGTAAATGGCGCTCGTAACATTTTAGCGGCGGGGCACGCCGTTCTTGCCTGTGGAGAGATGGTGCAGTCAGGCCGCTCGTTGAAGCAGGAACCCACCGAAATGATTCAGGCGACAGCTTGAACGTAGCAGGGAACCACGTCTTTCAGGGCGTGGAGGATGTCAACTATCCCCAATCCAGCCCTTGTGGCGAACTTGAAAATCCCGCCTCACGCAGCAGCGTAAACATCGGCGTTTGCCGGACCGGAAGATCATTCACTTCTGTTAGCGTAAAGCGCAGCCTTGGTTCGCGACGCAGTGCGGTGGTCAGCGCCTGGAAAATCTCTGGGGCGAGTAATTCCTCCTTTTCCTGCCAGACCAGCATTTTTTTGCCGCCTTGCGCCAGATAGAGTAACAATTTGCCGCCAGAAACGACCACCAGCGCACCCGCCCGACGCGTTGGTACCAGCGTTGCCGGATGTGCAGCCCAGGGCAGAAGATTTCCCCACACATTAGCCGGATCGTTGGCGGAGAGCGCCACTGGTGTATAGTGGCGTGTTTGCGTGGCTTGTGTCGCCAGATCGCGCAATCGGTCAATAGTCAGACGTTCAGCGAATTGCGCGCCACCCAGACCTTCTACAAAACGACCTCGCATAATTCGCCCGGAGTCTTCCATACTTCGACAAAGTGTTTGCATCGATGGAAACCCGCCAGGGATATTTTCGGCTATCACCGCCTGACGACTGATGATGCCGTAGCGGTCGAGCATATTTTCCGCCAGCGCCAGCATCCTTTCGGTATCGTTTAGTGGCTCCACCTGCAATAACGACCAGCGTCCAGCCAGATTTGGTGTGTTGTAAGATACCCGCGGCGAGACGGGTTGTGCATAGACAGGACGCCCACGACGAGCCCGGTGACTGCGGCGAGTTGAGGTGCGTGCGTTGGAACTGCTGCGGGTGAGGGCGCGTAACGGTGCCCAAATATCGCTGGTAATGACGCCTTGCCAGACCAGCGCCCATAACGCCTCTTGCAGTGCCGAGGAATCAACCGATTCGACGATTTTATCGCGTATCCGTTGGCTGATTTGTTGTGCAAACCAGGCTCCTCCGTCAGCCAGAACAGCGATTATCGCTTGCTGCAGCGCCGAACGATTCGCCTGATCCGCTTCGGCGGGAGTGAACGATTCTGCGGCATATTTCTGTAGATGCAGTGCCACCAGGCCGTCATCTTCACCCAGCTTTTTTTTGTCCCGACCAGATAACCGCTCCGGTTGCCAGTAATTCATCGAGCATTTCTGGCGAATAGTCGCGTACGCGGGCAGGCAGGATCTGGCTTTCCCAGAGTGAGGCGGGTAAACCGACTCCGGCAAGCTGTTCGATCACCCGCATCACTCCATCTACGCCCTCATAAACGCCTGGAGATGTTGAGGCAAAGAGCGCCGGGCTACCATCGGTGGCGGGTAATACGCCCTGACGTTCCAGCAGCAATCGCGCATAGGTCGTGGCTGCAACGGGACGCGTCGCTTCTCTGGCGGCTTGCAGCGAGCGCAAACGCAGACGACGAAATACTTCATCGCTCACCCAGATGTCTTGTTGCAGATTCATCACCAGACCCTGTTCACGCAGTTGCTGAAGCTGCTCTTCGACAATGGCAATACCGAGACTAAACTCATGAGCCAGTTGTTCAGCCGTGACCAGAGCATGAGCCCGGAGATAGCGCAGAAAGAGGTCGCGAAGCGGGTAACTGACTCTATGTAAATAAATCTCTGGCAATGACTCTGGTAGCCGTACGCCGAGGGCATCACGCAGCCTGGCGGCATCATCCATACAGGCAAGACGCTCCTGTCCGCTAATCATCGCTGGGAAGATTCGTTTTACTGCAAGAAGATTTTCCAGATACGACGCAACCTCTTCACTGCTGCCTGTATGCCGTTGCGCCAGGTCTTCAACGGTCATTGGCCCCAGTTCGCGCAGCAGGTCGAACAATCCTTCTTCACCTTTCGCTCTTCTACCAGGAGCCAGTCGTTGCAACTCTTCTTCCACCTGGCGAATGACCTGCGGGTCGAGTAATTCCCCCGGATCGACCTGTCCGAGTAGATTGCGCAGTAACTCGCTGTCCAGCGACAGTACGGATGCCCGGCGCTCTGCCAGCGGGGCGTCGCTCTGGTACATAAATTCCGCGACATAGCCGAACAATAAACTTGTGGCGAAAGGCGAGGGCGTAGTGGTCGTTACATCGGATATTTGAATTTCGCCACCGTTCAGGCGACGCATCAAACGTTCCAGTGCGGGAAGATCATAAACATCTTGCAGACATTCGCGTAGGGTTTCGAGAATGACCGGAAAATCCGGATATCCCTGAGCGATTTCCAGCAACTGACTGGCGCGCAGCCGTTGTTGCCAAAGCGGGGTGCGATGGCCCGGCGTGCGGCCCGGCATTAATAATGCCCGCGCGGCGCATTCGCGAAAACGGGCGGCGAAAAGTGCCGAGCTGCCTACCGCCTCGCGGACAATTTGCAGCAACTTTTCTGGTTAAAACAAAAAAATCGCGGCGTCGGGCAATTTACCATCAGTGTCAGGAATGCGCGCAACAATGCTGTCATCACTGGCGACCACAGACGCGTCAGCGCCCCATAGGGCATGTATTCGCCCGGCAATCGCCAGCGCCCAGGGTTCATGCACCCGTCTTCCATAGGGAGAGTGCAAAATAATACGCCAGTCGCCAATTTCATCACGGCACCGTTCGAGGACCAGATGGCGACTCCCCGGAACGATGCCCGTCGCGTTGCGTTGCTCGTCAATCAACCCCTGAATATTGGCGTTCGTATTTTCTTCTGCCAGCCACGGGGGAATAGTCCCGGAAAAGAACGCGCCATCCGCCAGTAAATGAAGAAAATCGCCGATCATCTCGCCTAATTCAGCCGGACGTCCGTTACCTTCACCACGCCAGAAGGGGAGCTGGGCAGAACGACCCGGAGCAGGAGTCACAATCACCTGATCGCGGGTGATTTGCTGGATCCGCCATGAGGTAGCGCCGAGAGTGATAATGTCGTTCACCCGCGACTCATATACCATCTCCTCATCCAGTTCACCCACCCGCCGCGAACCGGCCTTTTCTTCACCTTCGGGTAATAACACGCTATACATGCCACGATCCGGAATGGTGCCGCCGCTGGTAACCGCCAACAATTGAGCGCCAGGTCGGGCGGTCAATATCCCGGTCTCCCTGTTCCAGACCAGTTTGGGGCGAAAAGCAGAAAAATCGCCAGAGGGATAGCGCCCGGAAAGCATATCCAGCGTGGCGTCAAAAACACGTCTTGGCAGATCTTTCCACGGTGCGGTACGGCGTACGCGGGAGTACCATTCGTCTACCTGTAATGCATCCATCGCCGCGGCGGCAACGGTTTGCTGCGCAAGGACGTCGAGAGGATTATGCGGTGGTGTCAGGTTTTCCAGCCTGCCTGCGAACATACACTCTACAATGACTGCGGAATCGACTAAATCACGCCGGGTACGGGGGAAAAACAGCCCTTTAGATACACCGCCAACCTGATGTCCGGCGCGACCAATGCGTTGTAACCCACTGGCAACAGAAAGCGGCGTTGCCACCTGAATCACCAGATCCACCGCGCCCATATCAATCCCCAGTTCAAGACTGGAGGTTGCGACCACGCAGCGTAATTCACCCGATTTCAGCGCCTGTTCGGTGATTGCTCGTTGTTCTTTAGAGACGGAGCCGTGGTGTGAGCGGGCAATAAAAACGTCGCTACTTTGTACACGGTTAGAGGTTGCGCCGGAGGTCGACTCGAAATGGGCCGCATCAACGGCGATAGACGGGGAACGCTGTAAGCGTGCGGCGTAAAGCTCATTTAATCGTGCCGTCAGTTTTTCCGCCAGCCCGCGTGAATTAGTAAAGACAATGGTCGAGCGATGGCGCAACACTTCATCAAGGATACCCGTTTCAATATATGGCCAGATGGAGCCTTCCCGGCCGGCATGGCTGTCTTCGCCGGTGCCGCTGGCGACCGATGAGACATCATCCATATTGGCGACCGGTACGACAATTCGTATCTGCGGATGGCGCATTGTGGGCGGGTTGACTACCGTAACCGGGCGATCGCCACCAAGAAATGCTGCCACATCGCTGGCTGAGCGCACAGTGGCAGAAAGGCCAATTCGCTGTGCTGAGGTGTGGAGCAGCGCATCGAGCCGCTCCAGACTTAACGCCAGATGCGCACCACGTTTACTGCCCGCTACCGCGTGGACTTCATCAATAATTACCGTTTCGCCGCGCCGCCGCCGTTCATCGGCAATACCCTTCAACGGGATCTGCAAGTTGCGCTGAACGTCGGTGCCCAGGGCTTTTATCGGTGAAATATAGAGGATGCGTGAGGTTTTACGCTTATGCGCCTCGCGGGTATCTTCGCCGCCTTCGCGGAAGAGCCGATCGAGGGCGTAGAGAAATGCTGCCAGCGTTTTCCCGGAGCCAGTCGGTGCAATCACCAGCGCATGTTCGCCTCGCGCCGCCACATGCCAGGTTTGCGACTGGACAGCGGTCGGCTGTTTAAAGGCGCGAAGAAACCAGTCGCGGGTCGCCGGTGAAAACACGTCCGGCAGGAGCGATGAAGGGTCTGGATTATCTGCCATTAACGCTATTCCCCGTGAATATCATGCTTGATGCGTGGAATAGCCTCACTATAGATGCCTGAATCATTGCATGTCATCAGGCATCGACTCGATTACACCTCTTCGGCGGCAGGTAGCGGCCAGCCTCCCAGACGTTTCCAGCGGTTGACGATTTCACAAAACAGCACAGCAGTGCGTTCGGTGTCGTACAGCGCGGAGTGCGCCTGGGTGCTGTCGAAGTCCATGCCAGCGGTCTGGCAAGCCTTTGACAATACGGTTTGTCCGAGTGCCAGCCCGGCCAGTGCAGCAGTGTCAAAAGTGGCGAAAGGGTGGAACGGGTTACGTTTCAGCGAGGCGCGTTCTGCGGCGGCCATCATAAAGCTGTGATCAAAATTGGCGTTGTGCGCCACCATAATGGCGCGGTTACAGCCGCTCGCTTTAATACCTTTACGTACAACTTTAAAAATTTCGTGCAGCGCCTCGTATTCGCTGACCGCGCCGCGATCGGGATCGTTCGGGTCAATGCCGTTGAAGGCGAGGGCTTCTGGTTGCAAATTTGCGCCGACAAATGGTTCGACGTGGAAATGTAATGTGGTGTCCGGCATCAGCCAGCCTTGTTCATCCATTTTCAGGGTGATGGCGGCAATCTCAAGCAGCGCATCGGTTTTGGCGTTAAATCCGGCTGTTTCAACATCGATCACAACAGGATAAAAACCACGAAAACGGTCGCACAGACCGGTAAGTTGAGCGTTATCGGACATCTGATTCTCTTAATACGGATAAATTGCAGCGCGCATTATGACAAATATTACTTGTCGATGCAGTAAAGATGCGGGCGCGATGAGTTCACGCCCGGCAGGAGATTAGTTGCCTAGACCGCGACCGGCGTCTTTCTCTTCGATTAACTCAATTTTGTAACCGTCCGGATCTTCCACAAACGCGATAACCGTAGTACCGCCTTTTACCGGACCCGCTTCACGGGTCACGTTACCCCCGTTTTGACGGATTTTTTCGCACGCTTCAGCGGCGTTATCTACGCTAAGCGCGATGTGACCATAAGCAGTGCCGAGTTCGTATTTATCCACGCCCCAGTTGTAGGTCAGTTCAATCACCGCTTCTTCGGTTTCCGGGCCGTAGCCAACAAACGCCAGTGAGTATTTGTATTCCGGGTTTTCGCTGGTACGCAGCAGTTTCATGCCCAGCACTTTGGTATAAAAATCGATGGAGCGTTGCAAATCGCCAACGCGCAGCATGGTATGAAGAAGACGCATCTTTTTATCCTCAAAATGGCTAACAGATTCAAAATGTTGTTTTAGTATAGCGGCGGCTTTACGCCGCTCGCAATGTTGGATTACAACGTCGGGTAATCGGTATAGCCTTCCGCGCCGCCACCGTAGAAACTTTCGGCACGCTGTGGGTTAAGCTCAGCTTTGAGCTGCAAGCGGGCGACCAGATCCGGGTTCGCAATCCAGTCACGACCAAATGCCACCGCATCAATTAACCCTTTGCCGATCAGCGTTTCAGCTTTTTCTACTGTGTATGCACCTGCGCCGATAATCGGACCGTGGAAACGGGCGCGTACTTTTTCGCGGAACGCATCAGTATACGGTTCACCCCCCGCCCAATCTGGTTCTGACATATGCAGATAAGCAATGCCGCGTTTACCCAGTTGTTCAATCAGATACAGTGCATCGGCTTCTTCATTCGGGCCGTTATCTGTGTTCTGGAAAGTACCGATTGGCGAAACGCGAATGCCAATGCGATCGGCACCCCATTCTTCAATCCCGGCATCGACCACTTCCAGTACCAAACGTGCGCGATTTTCCACGCTGCCGCCGTACTGATCGGTACGATGGTTTGAAGAAGGGGAAAGGAACTGATGCAGCAAATAACCGTGAGCAGAGTGGAGCTCTACCAGATCAAAAGCGGCTTCACGCGCGTTAGCAATGGCCTGACGGAAATCATTGACGATACCCGGAATCTCTTCCAGTTCAAGCGCACGCGGCATGGATGTTTCAACGCGGATCGCCTGACCATTTTCATCGCGCAGAGAAGTACGTGTTCCCGCGCTAAGTGCTGAAGGCGCTACCGGTGCCTGACCGCCAGGTTGCAGGCTGGCGTGAGAAATGCGTCCGGTGTGCCACAGCTGCAAGGCCATATGACCATTTTCAGCATGAACGCCAGCGGTGATTTTTTTCCATGCGGCAATTTGCTCCGGACTATGGATGCCAGGCGCACCTGCATATCCTTTTGCCTGGGCAGAAATTTGCGTGGCTTCACTAATAATCAAACCGGCACTGGCACGTTGGCGATAGTATTCCGCCATCAACGGGGTAGGAATGTCACCCGGTTCAATACTGCGCAGACGCGTCAGCGGTGCCATAAAAATACGGTTTGCCGCCGTGATCGCGCCCACTTTCAGTGGGGAATACAGTTTTTCAGATGACATAAAGGCTCCCGGTCGTCTGGTGATAAAAAATGCCTGCTAAACGGCAGGCGTCGCAATAATGTTTTTTACATGGGCCAGCGCGTTTTCCAGTGGCTCGAAACTGCGCGAAATTTTGGCCTGCAGATTCGCGCCAAGCCATAGTGCGTAAAGCACTTGTGCCTGTTGTAGCGGTTCGCCACAAAAGGTTAAACAATGGTTCTCACGGCCATTTTCCAGAGCCTGCGAGAGCAGGGCGATCACGCCGCGAGCACCTTTATCCATCGCGCTGCGCATATCTTCTGACAGATCGCACACTTCGGCAGAGAGTTTTACTGTCAGGCAACCACTGATGGTTCCATGTTGGCAAAACTGGTTCAGTGTTTGCTGGTAATAAGCCAGTATGCGGTCGCGGTAGTTACCTTCGCCGGATTGCAGCAACTCAGCCAGTCGCTGGTGATATGCGGCGTAATGACGCTCAAGCATGGCAACGCCAAACGCTTCTTTAGAGCGAAAGTAGTGATAGAAGGACCCTTTCGGCACTTCAGCGGTTTTTAGTAATTCGCTTAGCCCCATCCCGGTGAATCCACGTTGCAGGCAAAGTTGCTCGCCCGTCGCCAAGAGATGTTCGCGAGTATCATGTTCGGTGTGTTTGTTCATGCGTTGGAGTGTAGTAGACCAGTTGGTCTAGTGCAAGCAAAGTTGCTACTTTGGACATTAACAGCTTCAATAATGGTAATAATCTTATCTGAGGAGGGCGAGGTGGCGGAGCAATTAGAGTTCTTTCCCGTCCAGAGCCCGTGCCGGGGAATTTGCCAGTCTGACGAACGCGGGTTTTGTCGCGGCTGTTTTCGTAGTCGGGATGAGCGTTTTAACTGGAATAAAATGAGCGATGGCGAAAAACAAGAGGTGCTGCGCCTTTGTCGGCAGCGATTAATGCGCAAATTACGCGCAAATAAGCCAGCGTCATCAGACGAACCGGAGCAACCATCACTCTTTTGAACCTAATCTTGCGTATACTCCTCTTATATCTGATAAGAGGAAGCGATTATGGTTCAGCGTATTACTATTGCGCCGGAAGGCCCGGAGTTTTCCCGTTTTGTGATGGGCTACTGGCGATTGATGGACTGGAATATGTCCGCCCGCCAGCTGGTCAGTTTTATTGAAGAGCATCTGGATCTCGGCGTGACCACCGTGGACCATGCTGATATTTATGGTGGCTATCAGTGCGAAGCGGCGTTTGGCGAGGCACTGAAACTGGCACCTCACCTGCGTGAACGGATGGAAATCGTCAGTAAATGCGGTATCGCGACGACCGCGCGTGAAGAAAACGTCATTGGTCATTACATCACTGACCGCAATCACATCATTAAGAGCGCCGAACAGTCGCTAATTAATCTCGCGACCGATCATCTGGATCTGCTGTTAATCCACCGACCAGACCCGTTAATGGATGCCGATGAAGTGGCGGACGCGTTCAAACATCTGCATCAGAGCGGCAAAGTGCGTCATTTTGGCGTATCGAACTTTACGCCTGCGCAATTTGCCCTGTTGCAATCACGTCTGCCGTTTACCCTTGCCACTAATCAGGTGGAAATATCCCCGGTGCATCAGCCGTTACTGCTGGATGGCACGCTCGACCAACTACAACAACTGCGTGTTCGTCCGATGGCGTGGTCCTGCCTTGGTGGTGGTCGTCTGTTTAATGATGATTATTTCCAGCCGCTGCGTGATGAACTGGCTGTGGTGGCGGAGGAGTTAAACGCGGGCTCGATTGAACAGGTGGTTTACGCCTGGGTATTACGTTTACCGTCGCAGCCGCTGCCAATTATCGGCTCAGGTAAAATTGAGCGCGTACGGGCAGCTGTCGAAGCAGAAACACTGAAAATGACCCGTCAACAATGGTTTCGTATCCGTAAAGCTGCACTGGGGTACGACGTACCGTAAGCACTTTTAGGAATAGCCGCCGTTCAAAAATGTGTCACTGGTTTACACTTATTCAGGAATGCACAATGAACGGAGGTCCTATGAAACGTTTTAGTCTGGCCATTCTGGCGCTGGTTGTTGCGACCGGCGCACAAGCTGCCAGTGAAAAAGTCGAGATGAACCTCGTCACGTCGCAAGGGGTTGGGCAGTCAATTGGTAGCGTCACCATTACTGAAACCGATAAAGGTCTGGAGTTTTCACCCGATCTGAAAGCATTACCCCCCGGTGAACATGGCTTCCATATTCATGCCAAAGGAAGCTGCCAGCCAGCCACCAAAGATGGCAAAGCCAGCGCCGCGGAATCCGCAGGCGGGCATCTTGATCCACAAAATACCGGTAAACATGAAGGGCCAGAAGGTACCGGGCATTTAGGCGATCTGCCTGCACTGGTCGTCAATAATGACGGCAAAGCTACCGATGCCGTCATCGCGCCTCGTCTGAAATCACTGGATGAAATCAAAGACAAGGCGCTGATGGTCCACGTTGGCGGCGATAATATGTCCGATCAACCTAAACCGCTGGGCGGTGGCGGTGAACGCTATGCCTGTGGTGTAATTAAGTAATTACGAGGCCAGCGTACCTTGCGGTGGTGCTTGCTCAAGTTGCGAAAGCGAGCAGTACAGCCGCCAGACAATTGCCGCCAGCTCACGGGCGGCAGGTTGATGATGACGGGCAAGGCTGTCGCAAATCCGCTGTAATTCTTCAAGTGTGGCCGCCAGTGATTTTTGCTGAACGCCACGCTCACTCATCACTCCCCGCAACAGTGAAATACAGTTATCCCGTACTCGCGATAACGGATCGGAACGCGATTCCCAGTCGCGCAATTGCCAGACAACATGAGAACAGTTCAGCAGCACTACACCCCAGCGTAATAACCAACGGCGAGCCAGCGCATCCTGGCTGTTACTCAACTGACTGACGTGATGATAAGTGAGCGATTCAAATTCGCTTTCACTCAGTGTTGGATGGCGGCTTAGCTGATCGACAAAATCCCGGCGCAGCGCGCGAATATGGCGGCGGCTTTTACGAGCATCCGATCCTGGACGCAGAATGGCGAACGCTAGCCAAGCCAGCGCAACGCCAACGATTTTTGCCAGATTATAGTTAAGAAAATCAGCAAAATCATACACCGGGGGATTAGTGACAGCGATAAACGAACCCATAAAAACAATCAGTTGCCCCCACAGTGCGGCAAATTTGGGCATCTGCAATTTAAGAAGCTGCATTGTCGCCAGCAGTGGAAAGAGAAACAGTAAAAATTGCCACAGATCGCTAATCTGGACCATCAGGCCAAATTTGACCACAAAGCTGAATAGCGAAAGTAACACCAGCGTGCGCATCAGCAGTGACAACGACTTAAACGGTGCTGCGACGGCGGAGTAGAGTACGCAGCTAATTGCTGCCAGCGTTAATGCATTGGCACCGGCATCCCATTGCGATGCAATACTCCATGCGCCAATCATCATCAACGTACAAAATGTACGCAGCCCGCTCCACATAGCTTCGGCGTTGTCGGTATGACGAGCCAGAGCGGATGTCCGTGCGAGTCTGGCATGATCATCTACACCGCTTTGCAGACGATGTAATTCCTGACTACTTTGCAGATAAAGGCGGCAAAAATAACGTAGTCGCTGCCAGAAGGCGACGTGCCGGTAGTCGGCGACGTTGGTCGGGCGTAGCGGGGCGATAATACGTGCGACGGTGTAAGCATCTGTTTGCGAACTGGCGAGCGCCGTCAGCAATTGTTCGAGAATTTCTCGCGTGGCACCTGGCGGTGAGGGCCAGTTGAGCAACATACGTCGCAGGCTGGAGATGACACTGGTCATACGTAATTGCTGGTGGAGTAGCGCATTAAGGCGCGCGTTTTGCTGGCGAAAACGATAGTGGCTCCAGAAAGCCTGGATACGCAGCAAATTCATGGTCAGTATCTGCCCAATCACCCCCTCATGTGCTGCACGAATGGCATCGTTTGTTTCAGGCTGCCAGAGTAAACTGGCATGTTCCAGTAATCGGGCGTGCATGTTTTTCAATGCAGTTAAAAGGGCAGTAGCATCGGAACTGCTAGGCAGGATCATCATCATCATGCCGCCGCACAAAATACCGACTATCACCTCGCAAACGCGCGCCTGAGCGATATCCCACAGCTGGCTGGCCTCAGTAATATTAACCATCGGAAAGGCGATGATGGCAGCCGTGTAGCCCGCCAGTTGAAATGCATACGCGACGTTATTCGTGAAGTGCGCACAGGCCTAGGTACAAAAGCCAAGCCACGCCGACATGCTCAATAGAAAAAACCACGGCTCATTGAGCGTATGTCCGGCAAGAAGCAGTGCCGCAATGGCTCCCAGTAAACTGCCAGCCATGCGTCCGAGGCTTTTGCTGATGACACCGCCAACGGTGGGAAAGCTAACCACTGCAGCCGAGGTCATCGCCCAATAGGGTTCATCCAGATTCAAATAATAGGCAACCGTCAGCGCCAGACACATGGCAATGGTATTGCGTAACGCATAACGCCATTGCGCCAGCGTGGCCCTGAACCAGGGCAAATTGCGCAAGGACCATGACGATGCGTTCATTATTGACCTACGGCAATGCTACAGGTGGTGCCCGACACCAGCGTGACATCGCCTGGAACTTTATCCAGCGCAAAGCGGACGGGAACGAGTTGGGCGAGACGAACCCAGGGGACGTTAGGTTTCACATCCGGAATAAGGCTTGAGTCACTTTCAACGCTCTGATCATAAATCGCCCGACCGATACTGGAAACGTGACCCTGTAACGTTTTGTTATCACTATAGAGGGTAATTTGTGCTGGTGCACCTTCGCGGATATGGCGCAACTTGGTTTCTTCAAAATAACCAATGACGTAAAACGAGTGGCTGTCGACAAGGGCAAACAGCGGTTTCCCGGTGTCAGCGTAATCGCCGATGCGGGTAGTGAGGTTAGTCACCCATCCACTCACCGGGGCGCGAATTTCCGTTTGCGCCAGTTGCCATTGTGTCTGTTTCAGCGTCGCCTGTGCGGCATTAACACTGGCCTGCATCGCTTTAACATTGAGGTTAGCGGTATCGAGTTCTTCGGCAAAAATAAAATTTTGTGAGAGATGACGACGACGATTCGCTT
This sequence comes from Shigella sp. FJ200513, assembly GCF_040495915.1. NCBI lineage: Bacteria > Pseudomonadati > Pseudomonadota > Gammaproteobacteria > Enterobacterales > Enterobacteriaceae > Shigella > Shigella sp. FJ200513. Next base: position 35,058 of record NZ_JBDYCV010000032.1, read on the forward strand.
CGTTATTGGCTTTTGCGAGGTCAGATTGCGCTTTCGCCAGCTGAGCCTGTGCGTTCAGCTCGGCGATCTGAAAGGGCGTTTTATCGATCGTGAGCAGAAGTTCCCCCGCGTTAACCAGTTGGTTGTCTTTTATATTCAGCTCAACAATACGTCCCGACACCTGTGGGGTGATAGAAACCTGTTCTGCGCGTATTTTCCCGTCGCGTGTCCACGGAGATTGCATGTAATAATTCCACAGCCACCATCCGGCAAGAACCGCAACTATCGCTACAATGATTGTTGAGAAATACTTAATTGTTTTAATTGACATAGTTACCACGCAATCAGTATTGCCAGAGCAAGGCAAACGCAAATCGCAAACAGCGATAAATCCATTAACAAGGGATGCCAGATATCGCCGGCGTAGATCCAGCCACGAAGCAGGCGGTGTACGACAAGCCAGATGACGAATCCAAACGCGAATGCTTTGAAAAACGGAGGAAAATAGACGGACGCACCGAACACCAGATCTTGTAAGGGCAATCCTGTTGCATTGAGCATAAACTTCACAAAGTAGATTCCTTTACGACCGAATATATTGCGTTAGATTAATAAATATTCTTTAAGTGCGAAAAATTTACGCGCAATTTCTGAAAAATATGTCTGACGGTAACCAAATGCAGCAATACATTTGTTTTAGCAATACAATTGCTGCACACTATTCTAAAAGCCGCATAATATCTTAGCAAGCTAATTATAAGGAGATGAAATTGGAATCGCCACTAGGTTCTGATCTGGCACGGTTGGTGCGCATATGGCGTGCTCTGATAGACCATCGCCTGAAACCGCTGGAGTTAACACAAACCCATTGGGTTACGTTACACAATATCCATCAGTTACCTCCAGACCAGTCGCAAATTCAACTGGCAAAAGCGATTGGCATCGAGCAGCCATCACTGGTCCGTACTCTGGACCAACTGGAAGAAAAAGGGTTAATTTCGCGTCAAACTTGTGCCAGCGATCGTCGGGCTAAACGTATTAAACTGACGGAAAAGGCAGAGCCACTGATCAGCGAAATGGAAGCTGTTATTAACAAAACCCGCGCGGAAATATTACATGGCATCTCCGCAGAGGAACTGGAGCAACTGATTACGCTCATCGCAAAACTTGAGCATAATATCATTGAGTTACAGGCCAAAGGGTGAAATGAAGGGGGCGTGTGGTCAGTAACCTGACCACACGCAAACTTATTTAGCGCGGAGAAACGGTCACCTGACTGCCATTGCTGGCCAGTACGACACGTTGGCCCGGAGAGAAACGAGTGTTGCCTTGTTTCTGTACCACCATGATGGTATTACCATCGTCTTTACGAATTTCCAGCTCGACACCCTGCGTTTTGTTCATTGCACTCTGTACGCCCTGACCAGCTACGCCACCTGCAACAGCGCCTGCTGCAGTAGCCAGAGAACGCCCGGTTCCGCCACCAACAGTATTCCCCAGGAAACCACCAAGAACAGCACCGCCAATTGCACCGATAACGTTGGAATCATCACCGCCCTGAATCTGTACCGGACGTACGTTAACGATGGTGCCATAGCTGACATTCTGTACTTGTTTCGCTTCAGAAGCGGTATAAACATCCCCTGACAGGGTGTCGTTATTAACACAACCGACAAGAGACAGACCTACCATTGAAACAACCAATACGCGTTTAATCATTGAAAAATCTCCTGTTCACCATGAAACGCCACGCAAGCATCCCTCATGGTCAAAGTATATGGCATATGTGAATCCATGGTTACATGTTCTACCAAATATGAGCAAATCATAATGAAAGTAGGATCAACCAATTATAAACAAAACATTCATGATGATTATTGATTTGAAGATAATGTTTTACTACCAACGGTAAAAATCGGTCATTCCGCATGGTATTCACGAAAAGTTTATGTTTGAGTGGTGCGCAAACGTCAGATTGAAAAAGGATGAACTATGAAATCGGGCCGCTTTATTGGCGTTATGTCAGGCACCAGCCTTGATGGTGTTGATGTTGTGTTGGCGACAATTGATGAACACCGGGTCGCACAGCTGGCAAGCTTGAGCTGGCCGATCCCGGTGTCTCTGAAACAGGCTGTACTGGATATTTGCCAGGGCCAGCAGCTTACACTTTCGCAGTTTGGACAGCTTGATACTCAACTCGGGCGACTTTTTGCTGATGCGGTCAATGCCTTGCTTAAGGAACAAAACCTGCAGGCGAGAGATATAGTTGCGATCGGCTGTCACGGTCAAACCGTCTGGCATGAACCGACGGGCGTGGCACCACACACTTTACAGATTGGCGATAACAATCAAATTGTGGCACGCACCGGAATTACGGTTGTCGGTGATTTTCGCCGTCGCGATATTGCCTTGGGAGGACAAGGCGCACCGCTGGTACCTGCGTTCCATCATGCCTTGCTGGCTCACCCAACCGAGCGACGAATGGTGCTCAATATTGGCGGCATCGCCAATCTGTCACTGCTCATTCCTGGGCAGCTGGTTGGCGGCTACGATACCGGTCCTGGTAACATGCTGATGGATGCCTGGATCTGGCGTCAGGCAGGTAAACCTTACGATAAAGATGCCGAGTGGGCACGGGCGGGTAAAGTTATTCTCCCACTGCTGCAAAATATGCTCAGCGACCCGTATTTCTCGCAACCTGCACCGAAAAGCACCGGACGCGAATACTTTAACTACGGCTGGCTGGAGCGCCATTTACGCCATTTTCCGGGTGTTGATCCCCGTGATGTTCAGGCCACACTGGCAGAACTCACCGCCGTGACCATTTCTGAACAAGTTTTGTTGAGCGGTGGCTGCGAACGATTGATGGTATGTGGTGGAGGTAGTCGTAATCCGCTACTCATGGCGCGTCTGGCGGTATTACTGCTAGGCACAGAAGTCACCACCACCGATGCCGTTGGCATTAGTGGCGATGACATGGAAGCATTGGCTTTCGCCTGGCTTGCCTGGCGGACGCTGGCGGGATTACCAGGAAATCTGCCTTCCGTCACTGGCGCAAGCCAGGAGACGGTACTGGGGGCTATTTTCCCCGCCAACTCGTGATATCAGAATTAACTGAATTTTTTCTTATCGTGTCTGCCGTTACACTTGGAAGATTAAGGAGGGTATTTGCCCTCCGGACCAGGAAAGTCTTCGGGATATGACTATGAAAAAACTGTTAATTATCATTTTGCCGGTCCTTCTCTCCGGTTGTAGCGCCTTTAATCAACTGGTTGTAGACTGGCCCCCTGAATCTCCAGACAACCAGTATCACTTATTTAAGTGATAGTCTTAATACTAGTTTTTAGACTAG
>NZ_JBDYCV010000033.1:0-38061 GCF_040495915.1 Shigella sp. FJ200513
ATCGGTGGAGCTGCATGACAAGGTCATCGGGCATTATCTGAACATAAAACACTATCAGTAAGTTGGAGTCATTACCTGAAAATGTGGTAATTTATTAAATCTGTAATAAAAGCGTAAACAACTGCCGCTACGCTTGCTGATCCCGCGCAACAAAACGCCATGCTTTGCTCGCAGATGGTTGGCAACCGACGACAGTCCTGCTAAAACGTTCGTTTGATATCATTTTTCCTAAAATTGAATGGCAGAGAATCATGAGTGACAGCCAGACGCTGGTGGTAAAACTCGGCACCAGTGTGCTAACAGGCGGATCGCGCCGTCTGAACCGTGCCCATATCGTTGAACTTGTTCGCCAGTGCGCGCAGTTACATGCCGCCGGGCATCGGATTGTTATTGTGACGTCGGGCGCGATCGCCGCCGGACGTGAGCACCTGGGTTACCCGGAACTGCCAGCGACTATCGCCTCGAAACAACTGCTGGCGGCGGTAGGGCAGAGTCGACTGATTCAACTGTGGGAACAGCTGTTTTCGATTTATGGCATTCACGTCGGGCAAATGCTGCTGACCCGTGCTGATATGGAAGACCGTGAACGCTTCCTGAACGCCCGCGACACCCTGCGTGCGTTGCTCGATAACAATATCGTTCCGGTAATCAATGAGAACGATGCTGTCGCTACGGCAGAGATTAAGGTCGGCGATAACGATAACCTTTCTGCGCTGGCGGCGATTCTGGCGGGTGCCGATAAACTGTTGCTGCTGACCGATCAAAAAGGTTTGTATACCGCTGATCCGCGCAGAAATCCGCAGGCAGAACTGATTAAAGATGTTTACGGCATTGATGACGCACTGCGCGCGATTGCCGGTGACAGCGTTTCAGGCCTCGGAACTGGCGGCATGAGTACTAAATTGCAGGCCGCTGACGTGGCTTGCCGTGCGGGTATCGACACCATTATTGCCGCGGGCAGCAAGCCGGGCGTTATTGGTGATGTGATGGAAGGCATTTCCGTCGGTACGCTGTTCCATGCCCAGGCGACTCCGCTTGAAAACCGTAAACGCTGGATTTTCGGTGCGCCGCCGGCGGGTGAAATCACGGTAGATGAAGGGGCAACTGCCGCCATTCTGGAACGCGGCAGCTCCCTGTTGCCGAAAGGCATTAAAAGCGTGACTGGCAATTTCTCGCGTGGTGAAGTCATCCGCATTTGCAACCTCGAAGGTCGCGATATCGCCCACGGTGTCAGTCGTTACAACAGCGATGCATTACGCCGTATTGCCGGACACCACTCGCAAGAAATTGATGCAATACTGGGATATGAATACGGCCCGGTTGCCGTTCACCGTGATGACATGATTACCCGTTAAGGAGCTGGCCGATGCTGGAACAAATGGGCATTGCCGCGAAGCAAGCCTCGTATAAATTAGCGCAACTCTCCAGCCGCGAAAAAAATCGCGTGCTGGAAAAAATCGCCGATGAACTGGAAGCACAAAGCGAAATCATCCTCAACGCTAACGCCCAGGATGTTGCTGACGCGCGAGCCAATGGCCTTAGCGAAGCGATGCTTGACCGTCTGGCACTGACGCCCGCACGGCTGAAAGGCATTGCCGACGATGTACGTCAGGTGTGCAACCTCGCCGATCCGGTGGGGCAGGTAATCGATGGCGGCGTACTGGACAGCGGCCTGCGTCTTGAGCGTCGTCGCGTACCGCTGGGGGTTATTGGCGTGATTTATGAAGCGCGCCCGAACGTGACGGTTGATGTCGCTTCGCTGTGCCTGAAAACCGGTAATGCGGTGATCCTGCGTGGTGGTAAAGAAACCTGTCGCACTAACGCGGCAACGGTGGCGGTGATTCAGGACGCCCTGAAATCCTGTGGCTTACCGGCGGGTGCCGTGCAGGCGATTGATAATCCTGACCGTGCGCTGGTCAGTGAAATGCTGCGTATGGATAAATACATCGACATGCTGATCCCGCGTGGTGGCGCTGGTTTGCATAAACTGTGCCGTGAACAGTCGACAATCCCGGTGATCACAGGTGGTATAGGCGTATGCCATATTTACGTTGATGAAAGTGCAGAGATCGCTGAAGCATTAAAAGTGATCGTCAACGCGAAAACTCAGCGTCCGAGCACATGTAATACGGTTGAAACGTTGCTGGTGAATAAAAACATCGCCGATAGCTTCCTGCCCGCATTAAGCAAACAAATGGCGGAAAGCGGCGTGACATTACACGCAGATGCAGCTGCGCTGACACAGTTGCAGGCAGGCCCTGCGAAGGTGGTGGCGGTTAAAGCCGAAGAGTATGACGATGAGTTTCTGTCATTAGATTTGAACGTCAAAATCGTCAGCGATCTTGACGATGCCATCGCCCATATTCGTGAACACGGCACACAACACTCCGATGCGATCCTGACCCGCGATATGCGCAACGCCCAGCGTTTTGTTAACGAAGTGGATTCGTCCGCTGTTTACGTTAACGCCTCTACGCGTTTTACCGACGGCGGCCAGTTTGGTCTGGGTGCGGAAGTGGCGGTAAGCACACAAAAACTCCACGCGCGTGGCCCAATGGGGCTGGAAGCACTGACCACTTACAAGTGGATCGGCATTGGTGATTACACCATTCGTGCGTAAATAAAACCGGGTGATGCAAAAGTAGCCATTTGATTCACAAGGCCATTGACGCATCGCCCGGTTAGTTTTAACCTTGTCCACCGTGATTCACGTTCGTGAACATGTCCTTTCAGGGCCGATATAGCTCAGTTGGTAGAGCAGCGCATTCGTAATGCGAAGGTCGTAGGTTCGACTCCTATTATCGGCACCATTTAAATCAATAAGTTACCTCGCATTTAAGTAAACCACGTTCTCCTCTTGTGCCGTATTTGTGCCATTGCGACTTATAATCGCATCGATTTTGCTTGCGTGCTCGGTGAGATGCCCGGCTGAAAGGTGGGCGTATCTTTGAACCATTTCGAGAGTTTCCCATCCTCCCATCTCTTTAAGTGCAAGAAGAGAGACACCGGACTGAACCAGCCAGCTTGCCCAGGTATGCCTCAGATCATGGAAGCGGAAGTTGCTAATGCCTGCCCGCTTTAACGCTCCCTTCCATGCCTTGTTGCTGTCGGTTCTCATCTTCCTTACCGCTGCTGTTTTTGTTCCGTCGCTTCGGTAGGCAGGTTTGGTGTGGACAAATACCCATCTCTTATGGAGCCCCTGCTGTTTTCTTAATATCTGGCATGCGGTTTCGTTAAGAGGAACTCCGATCGCATTGCCAGCTTTTGTTTCATCAGGGTGCATCCATGCCATTTTCTTATCCAGATCGACCTGTGACCACTCAAGGTCTGTAACGTTGGAACGGCGAAGGCCTGTCGTGATTGCAAACATGACCACAGGGAAGAAGTGAGGAGCAATTTCTGCAAACAGGCGCTTCGATTCCTCCTCTGTAAGCCATCTGATGCGTCCATTCTTAACGCGTGGTGTTGATATTTTGGGTGCCCTGTCAAGCCATCCCCATTCAACAGCCATATTGAGAATGGCGCGAAGTATTGCCAGATGCCTCGTCTTCGTTCCTTTGCTTGCAAGCTTTGGTTTATACTCCGGCACCGGATTGCCAAGTCGCAAACACCTGTCCCGGCTCATCTCCCAGTTCAGGCGATGGCGGCGGTTTTCCATCCCGTCTACCGCCTCCATTATTTTTTCTGTTGTTATGTCAGAGAGAATGGCTTCTCTGAAGTGCAACATCCAGAACGATATAATGCTCTTGTCATCATCAATGGACTTCTTATCCGATTTCTCACGCAGCCACCGTATGCAGGCTTCCTTGAATAGCTTTTTCGGTGATTCCCCGAGATTTTTTACTCTCCACGCTTCTGCTTTCAGACGATCGTGAAGTTCTTGCGCTTGCCTTTTGTCCGATGTTTCAAGAGAGCGTCTAACTCTTGATCCATCTGGCGCGACGAAATCGCAGTGCCACGTGCCACCGCGTAGTTTGATTGACATGCTTTAACCTCCTGCACATCAACCGCATTCACCGCGCTATTGTGTCTCACAGACTTAAGCGCCGCAATGCAGTCTGACTTGCAAATGCGATATGGGCTTTTAGGTTTATCTGGATTTATCTTTGCGGCCTGAAGTCGTCCACTTCGTATCCACTGCGTGATAGTGCCTTTGTCTACCTTCAGATACGACGCTGCCTCTTCACGAGTGAAGATTTCTTCTTCCACCTGGAATCTCCATTTATTGGATTGGTATTATTGCGGTAGGTCTGGATATCATTGAGCAATGAACAGGCCTCATCGAGTATGAGGCTGTGGTTAGTCCTTGCGTAACTCGCTAATTCTTCTGTAAGTCTCTGGTGCTTTGTTTCCGTGTATCTTCATTTCAGACTTCAACAGATCAACGAGGGAATCCCATTCGTTGAGGATGCCTTTGAATGCCGGAACGCGCTTTGCAACCTTGTCGAATGAATCTCTGATTTCTGGGATCTGCTCAACAAGTGCAACGCATCGTCTGAAATCGGCTGCGTCATGTGGAGCGCCGAAGTGATGACCATAGATATTCTTTTTCAGTCCACATGCGATTGAGGCAAGAGTTGCGCTACTGATGCCGACATCGCCAGTCGATTGCCATTTCAAAACCTTCATAGCCAAATCTGACATTTCTTGTCTCCAATAAAAAACCGCCATCAGGCGGCTTGGTGTTCTTTCAGTTCTTCAATTCGAATATTGGTTACGTCTGCATGTGCTATCTGCGCCCACAGCATCCAGTGGTCATAGCAGTCGCTGATGTTCTCGGCTTCGATAACTCTGTTGAATGGTTCTCCATTCCATTCACCTGTAACTCGGAAGTGCATTTATCATCTCCATAAAACAAAACCCTCCGTAGCGAGTTCAGATAAAAGAAATCCCCGCGAATGCGAGGATTGTTATGTAATATTTGGTTTAATCATCTATATGTTTTGTACAGAGAGGGCAAGTATCGTTTCCACCGTACTCATGATAATAATTTTGCACGGTATCAGTCATTTCTCGCACATTGCAGAATGGGGATTTGTCTTCATTAGACTTATAAACCTTCATGGAATATTTGTATGCCGACTCTATATCTATACCTTCATCTACATAAACACCTTCGTGATGTCTGCATGGAGACAAGACACCGGATCTGCACAACATTGATAACGCCCAATCTTTTTGCTCAGACTCTAACTCATTGATACTCATTTATAAACTCCTTGCAATGTATGTCGTTTCAGCTAAACGGTATCAGCAATGTTTATGTAAAGAAACAGTAAGATAATACTCAACCCGATGTTTGAGTACGGTCATCATCTGACACTACAGACTCTGGCATCGCTGTGAAGACGACGCGAAATTCAGCATTTTCACAAGCGTTATCTTTTACAAACCCGTATTCCTGCTCATCTCACTCTCCTTTGATGCGAATGCCAGCAAGCCAGTTTCTTATGCCGATATATTCAGCGTTCCTGAAACCGCCATTTACATATATAAATGGCAAGCGAAGATTGTGACCATTGGCTGCCAGGTAGTCTTTACAACCCTGTTCGGTGAAACAGCAGGTAACGAATTCATCAATATCTTTCACAGCAACGCGCCGCCATTTTTCTGGTGGCTCTCGAAAGTTTTCGTGAAGTAGTTCGAGACGACGACTTTGGCGTTTATTGGCTTCATTGCCATCTTCATCAACCCAGACAATCCGGTCATAGTCATAATCAGCATCAACAACGATTTCGCGCTTTTGATACACACAAAACATAGGGTCTGACGTTATTCGATTATCCTGTGTTCGAATATTTTCACCGATGATGCCAAACGAATCTGGTGCAGATTTTGTCTGCAACTCTTCGATACGTTCAGCCATCGCAGCACACTCTTCAAAGTTGCTTAATGCTTTTCGCTCCCATTCGGCGCATTGTTTTCCAAGCTCTGCAATCAGCTTGTCTTTGCCTTCCAGCTCAACACGCAGCTTCCCTACCGTTAACGCAATCTCCTCGTTCTCCTGGTCACGGCGTTTGATGTATTGCTGGTTTCTTTCCAGCTCATCCAGCAGCGCCAAGACGGTAGCTGGATTGGCTGCGGCGATGAATTCAGCATTGGCCTGCTGTTCTATTTGGAAATCTTCATCGAAACCGCTTTCAGGATGCGCTCCTTCAATTCTGCAAATGGGAAGATATCCAACAACGTCACGATGAATTAGCGCATCATCACCATCAAATTGGCCCTCTCCATATTCGAGCGACCACTCACCACACGTTGCTTTTTCTGCCGCCTCACGCAGTGCCTGATAGTCAATCTTGCTCACTGGTTGCCTCCTTTGCGAAGCTGGTCGGCGAACAAACGTACACTAGATGCTTCACTGCGTAGAAACTTAACGGCATAATCAAAACCACCTCGTTCTGCGTCGTCTGCTCCGTTGTCGAGGTTATCTGCGTACATCTCTACCCCCTGCGCCCGTACTTCAGCCAGGAAAGCATCGGTGGCTGGAGTTTCAGTAACATCATCTTCCCATTCGCTAAACTCCTCACGACAAAAGTCATTAAATTCCTTCTCAGATTGCTTAAGTGAGGTATTTTCAGCAGCCATCTTCGCGCATTTAGCCTCAAGGTTATCAATCGTGATTCCAGCAGAACGACACTCCCGCAACGCCGTTTCTAGTTTTGATTCAAGTTCACCGAACTTACGCACAAGATATTCAGCGTTTGTTTCGTTAACCTTTAAATCTCGTGGGATGCATTTACCTTTCAGAAAACCATCCATCTCAATTAGTGTCATTTGTTTCATTTCTTCCCACTCCGCAACATCGCATTCAGATACTTGTTTTGATTCACTGATGGAAAAGAATTTCTCTTAAGCAATTCCTCTCTCGATGGCATTGGCTTTACGCGTTGGCGAATAATCATTTCTGCCGGAAGAATGCCGGGGTTGTATGCAAGTCCTCTCATGGTAAATTCCTCAGTCATTACTGATAGCGCCATAGCGTGAGCGGTAATTACGCAGGCGCGGGTCAATTTCAGGGAAGTGGGTATATGTGGCTTTGCGGAATGGTCGGATTGATGTCTGGTAAATTCGCTCGCGTTCTTCTTTCTCTGCAAGCCATATACAGTGGCGAAATTCCTTTTCCTCTTTCGTTTCCTGCGGTAGCGACATTATCCGATCGTAGTTTTTTCTGAATTTATCCAGCACCTCCGATACGGAATTGCCGGAACAGCGGCGCGGGGCATCCGCACCATACAGAGGCGCTGGCATAATGGAATCCTTATGTTGCTACTTTAGAAGGGAATTGAATCGTCGTATTCAGGATGATTTTGATGATTGCTACTTTGCTGCTGTTGGCTGTTTCCTGAGGTTGCAAATCCAATCTTTGCATTCAGTAATTCAAGAGTGATTGATTGACCATTTTGCCCCTGATAAACATCAACCCTGATGTTTTCTCCGGTAATTTCTACAATGCCACCTTCAACAAGAACACTACGGTAGTAATCCGCTTGCGCTCCCGGCTTGGCAAATACAACGGCGCTGTAGTTTGTCCATTCTTTCTTTTTTGTCTGGCGATCGTAATACTGAACGCCAGCACGGATGTTGAATCCGATATTTTCCCCGGCCTGAAACTCTCTTGCGGGCTTGTTTAGTCTTACAGTAATCGAATGTGCCATTAAGCAGCCGCTCCTTCTAATTCGTCTCGTCTGATGTTGTAAACGTCCTGCGCTTTGTGCTGCTCCGGTGTGCCTTCGAGCATCTTCCACGCTTTGGCGAACGCCTGTTTAAGCTCTTCCACGGTGTTTTTCTGCAATGCTGCGTCAGTGAATGCTTTTAGAACCTGTTCAGGTGTAGGTGATGGTTTTGATTGCTTTGCTGCTGCGTTCTGCTGATGTTTATGCTCGTCGGTATCTGCATCTTTCGCATCATCAATGCCGAACAAACCATTGAGGCAATACTTGCGTGCATAAGAGCTTGTAGCTCCCGTAACTTGTGCAGAATCCATTCCTTTCTTGCTTTCTTCCTCTCGTGCAAGAGCGGTTGCTGTATGACTGTTTTCGCCATCAGTAATAGTTGCCGTTGCTTTCACGTAATACCGATCACCAATCAACACAACTTCATCGCTGATTGATAAAAACAGGCCATTCAGTAACGGCTTAACGCCTTCAAGAATGTCTTCGCAGCTTCTGTATTTATATTTACCGAATGAGTTGTACTGATTCTTTGGCGCGTTCAGATTCTCCTGAATGGCTGCCAGCCTTGCATAAAATTCTTTGCTCATATGTTTGATCTCAGAATGGACACGGCCCAAGAAAATAACGCTGATTTAATACTTCGACTCGGGACAAATTAAGGCATACCCGCATTCCTTCGCGGTCGCCATTATGGCGATACCAGAGAGCTTTCTGCGTGTACATGCGTCTCTGTAACCTGCTCTCCTTCACTGTGGTTGCAAGTGACATGAATATCTCCTTCGTTACCGATTAATTCTTTCATATGACGAATGAATTCTTCGTCTGACCAGTTATCTGTAAAACTCATGGACGGCCTTGTTGTTTCAAAATATCCCAAAGCTTTTCGAGCAAACTTTTCATTCTTGGTTGTTTAAAGTCTGCTCCGGTTAAAATGTTTTTTCGTGAATGCTGTACCGATAAAATCGGGTTGAAAGGGCGAACCGATGCCGCCCCTGCAATAGCGAACTGTTGCATAGGATGCTCCTTCTGTTTTATTGCATAACGAAAAACGCCTCGAGTGAAGCGTTATTGGTATGCGGTAACGCAGCGCTCAGACGGCTTTGATAGTCATATCATCTGAATCAAATATTCCTGATGTATCGATATCGGTAATTCTTATTCCTTCGCTACCATCCATTGGAGGCCATCCTTCCTGACCATTTCCATCATTCCAGTCGAACTCACACACAACACCATATGCATTTAAGTCGCTTGAAATTGCTATAAGCAGAGCATGTTGCGCCAGCATGATTAATACAGCATTTAATACAGAGCCGTGTTTATTGAGTCGGTGTTCAGAGTCTGACCAGAAATTATTAATCTGGTGAAGTTTTTCCTCTGTCATTACGTCATGGTCGATTTCAATTTCTATTGATGCTTTCCAGTCGTAATCAATGATGTATTTTTTGATGTTTGACATCTATTCATATCCTCATAGATAAAAAATCGCCCTCACACTGGAGGGCAAAGAAGATTTCCAATAATCAGAACAAGTCGGCTCCTGTTTAGTTACGAGCGACATTGCTCCGTGTATTCACTCGTTGGAATGAATACACAGAGCAGTGTTTATTCTGTTTTTTATGGCAAAAATAAAAGCTGCCATTAGGCAGCCTTGTTGTTCTGTTTACCAAGTTCTCTGGAAATCATTGCCGTCGTTCGTATTGTCCACACCATTGATTTTTATCAATAGTCGTAGTCATACGGATAGTCCTGGTATTGTTCCATCACATCCTGAGGATGCTCTTCGAACTCTTCAAATTCTTCTTCCATATATCACCTCAAATAAGTGGTTTGCTGCCTAATTTCATTTTCTGGCGACCAACACAAGTCACACCCATTTCACTGCGTGGCTTGCGGTAGTAAATTAGGTTTGTTCAGACAATAAAAAACCCACCGAAGTGGGCTATGACCATTTTTTATTTGGATTTCGTTGGTGAGCGTGATTAACAACTCTGTGCATTACATCCTCATATTTTTCATCTTCAATTTTTTCGACATCGCGAGGAAATGGTGTTGCTAATGCTTTGTCAACTTTGTCCATTGGGTCTTCATTAATCTTATATTCAGGGCCATCATCTATAGCATTAAATCCAGGTGTTACACCGTTTTTTAATGCATATGCTATCCTTTTTTCCCATCTCGCTATTCTCCTCCTGTCTCGAGATGTAAGACCTCTATCAGATACTTTTCTGTTTTGTCCGCGGTCAGGATTAACATAAATAGTCTTTTTCACCATAAGCATACTCAATAAGCACCGTACGGTAGTTTACTGTACAATTTTATTTTTTGGACTGCATGTATTTTGTTTCCTAATGGGTTTGAATCTTTGTAATAAATACTTCTATTTTTTCGAACGACTTCTTCTTTCTTCTTGCAGCAAAGGCATCCTAGCGATGCTGCTTTGTCTGCTCTGACGCAACCAGAGAGCTTTAGCGCAATTTTTCGCGCCAGTGCTTCATTACTGCGTCGCTCGGCAATAAGTTCTGCTCTGCGAGCTTTGTAGCGGCTTTTTGCCGTACCTTTGGATTCTTTCCAGACAATGGTTACCATGATGGTCTCCTTTAAGTGGCTTTGGCGCATGACGCGTCGAGGTGCTTATCTTCTCGATCGCTGTCTTGCAGCTGCAATTCGCGCCATCCCCAAAACCACTCAAGTTCTGGTCTCAACGGTTAGGTTGAGAGTCCGTCGATGTTAAAGAGCCTGCCAATCTGTTCCGTTTGGCTTCCAGCGTCCTGCTGATGGCTTAAATTTAAGACTTCTTAATTTATTGGTCAAGTGTATTTTTGAAGAAAACTTAATTTTATGGGCGTGAATTTAGTTTGTCTTTGATTTTTAACGGGAAATAAAAAAGGGGCGAAAGCCCCTTAAGGAAGGTTTGCTAGCTTGGCATCAACGACAACGCCAATGATTTTACAGTTCCCATTGATTTCAATCATTGGGTATTGTGGATTGAGTGGTTTCAGGAATTTTCTACCGGCATCAATAACTAACTTTTTGAATGTCGCCTCGTTTTCTCCTTCAAGTTTGGCGACTACCAACTTTCCATTACGTGGTTCGACTTCTGGGTCGACGAGAATAATCATCCCCTCAGGAATACTCAGTCCTGCCGGGGCAGTCATTGAATCGCCTTTAACGTCGAGCCAAAAAGAGTCTTCAGAACAATCTACCGTTGTGTCGTACCAGTTATCTATTGCACGCCTATGATATGGCTCTACAGCTTCCATCCAACATCCTGCGCTTACCCAACTAATTAGAGGATACGAACCTCTTGGATCATGCCTGCTGTGATAGGCAATGTTTGAAAGACTATCCTCTCCTTTCAACAGGTAATCAGGGGAGCACTGCAAAGCCTTGGCTAAGGCCAATAGGTTTTCGCCATTGGGCTCAGTTTCAGATCGCTCCCATTGGGAAATAGCAACATTAGACACGCCAACCATCTTGCCAAGGGCAGCCTGCCTAATCTTGAGTTCTTTTCTGCGAGCGCGAATACGCTCACCCATCAGTTGTGTATTCATAGTTAAGACATCTTAAATAAACTTGACTTAAGATTCCTTTGGTGGATAATTTAAGTGTTCTTTAATTTCGGAGCGAGTCTATGTACAAAAAAGATGTTATTGACCACTTCGGAACCCAGCGTGCTGTTGCTAAAGCACTAGGCATTAGCGATGCAGCAGTCTCTCAGTGGAAAGAAGTTATCCCAGAGAAAGACGCCTATCGATTGGAAATCGTTACAGCTGGCGCCCTGAAGTATCAAGAAAGTGCTTACCGCCAAGCGGCATAAGCAAATTGCTCTTTAACAGTTCTGGCCTTTCACCTCTAACCGGGTGAGCAAACATCAGCGGCAAATCCATTGGGTGTGCCGCTATAACTCAATATCAATATAGGAAAATTAACAAATGGCACAAGCAAGCTACAGCAAGCCAACACAGCGAGAAATTGATCGCGCTGAAACTGATTTACTCATCAACCTGTCAACGCTTACCCAGCGCGGTCTGGCAAAGATGATTGGCTGTCATGAATCGAAGATAAGCAGAACGGACTGGAGATTTATTGCTTCGGTCTTGTGTGCTTTCGGAATGGCATCAGACATCAGTCCGATTAGCAGGGCTTTTAAGTATGCGCTTGATGAAATCACAAAGAAAAAATCCCCGGCCGCCACCGAGGATTTTAAGCAAATTGATATGCAATTCTGAGGGAATTACTGGATCAATCCACAGGAGTAATTATGACAAAACAACTCAGTCCTTACCAGGACAAAATTCACAAACACATACTACGTGATCGCTTCCTGTCCAGCTTCAAGCAGCCTGGTCGATTCCGGGCTGAGTTGGAAAAAGTGAAGCTGATGCAGAAGGAGAAAGGTCATGAGTAACATATCTAATCTAGCCGAAGCCAGAGAGGCCAGAAGGCTACAACAACCGCATCAAAGCAGCGGTAAGGGGTATGCCTTGCTGCACCGTAAAATTATGGATGTGCCGTTTTACAAGGATGCAGAAGCAGCGCATCTGTGGGTTCACTTAATCCTCAAAGCAAAGCATACGCCTGAGTATGTAATGACTGACGCAGGAGAAATTCTGGTAGGCAGAGGGAAGCTACTTGGCGGTAGAAACTCTCTGGCGTTTGAAACAGGACTCAAACCAGATCGCGTTCAGTACCTGCTTAGAAAGTTCAAAAAACTCGGCATGATTGACTGGGTTTCACACGGTAAATTCTCAGTTTTCTCAGTAGAGAAATATGACGATTATCAGTCAAATTTTGTACCAGCAGATTACCAGCAAATTACCACCTCAAAGCCAGCAATACCAATGCCTGTAAGCAATGCTGTACCAGCAGATTACCAGCAAATTACCACAGATAAAGAATATAATAATATTATCTCTAATACTGACGTATTAGAGAGTGCCACAGCAGACAAAAAGTCTGACAAGAAAAAACCTTCCGTCAGCTGTCAGGATGTTGTCGATGCTTACCACGAAATCCTTCCTGAAGCTCCAAGAATCCGCGCACTGAATGACAAGCGTAAAAACCAGATCCGAACGTTCTGGCGCAAAGCCGGAGTGATAACCCGCCAGCTTGACGGGCATGGGTTCACGATGCAGGACTGGAGAAATTATTTGAGCTACGTTGGCGAAAATTGCCGATGGATGTTCGAAGAGCGCCCAAACCATCAACGCGGAACCGTCTGGCACAAAAAGGGATTTGATTTCCTGCTTAACGATAATACCTACCTGAAAGTTCGTGAGGGTGAACACGATGACCGATAATTTTTATGCGCCGCCCCATAGCATCGAGGCAGAGCAGGCGGTGATTGGTGGATTGCTTCTGGATGATGACAGCAGTGAGCGCGTCCAGAAAGTTCTGGCGATGCTGAAGCCCGATTCATTTTACAGCCGACCACACAAAATCCTTTTCGAAGAAATAACCAGAATGCACCGGGAGCAAAAGCCAGTAGATGGCCTGACGCTTTTCGATGAACTGGAGCGTAAATCGTTAACGGCGTCTGTTGGCGGTTTTGCTTATATCGCTGAGATCGCAAAGAACACGCCGAGCGCCGCAAACATCGTTGCCTATGCAATGCAGGTTCGCGAAACCGCAATGGAACGCTACGCCATAAACCGCATGACTGAAGCGACGGAATTGCTCTATTCCCGCAACGGAATGACTGCAACGCAGAAGTACGAAGCTATTCAGGCGATTTTCACGCAACTGACAGACCATGCAAAAACCGGATCGCGTCGCGGCCTTCGCTCATTTGGTGAGGTCATGGAAGACTGGGTTAGCGACCTTGAGAAGCGATTTGACCCGTCAGGCGAACAACGAGGAATGAGCACAGGGATCCCATCTCTGGACAGGATGCTGTCACCGAAAGGTCTGGTGAAAGGCTCTCTGTTCGTCATTGGCGCTCGCCCTAAGATGGGGAAAACGACGCTATACAGCCAGATGGCAATCAACTGCGCAGTGCATGAGAAAAAGCCCGCTCTGATGTTCAGTCTTGAAATGCCAGGCGACCAGATACTGGAAAAGCTGGTAGGACAGAAGTCAGGTGTTAACCCGAATATTTTTTACCTTCCGGCGACAAATGACGCTGATGACGGCTATCAGGGTGATTACGATGGTGACTTCAACAGGGCGATAGAAACAGCAAATCGCTTGAGTGAAATCGACATGCTTTACATCGACGACACGCCGGGATTATCTCTGGCTCAAATCGTCAGCGAAAGCCGTCGAATCAAGCGAGAAAAAGGATGTGTTGGCATGATTCTGGTCGATTACCTGACACTAATGACCGCTGAGAAGGCCGATCGCAACGACCTTGCTTACGGTATGATCACCAAAGGACTGAAGAACCTTGCCAAAGAGCTTGATTGCGTTGTTGTGCTTCTGACACAGCTTAACCGCGCACTGGAAAGCCGAACCAATAAACGCCCATTACCAAGTGACTCACGAGATACAGGGCAGATTGAACAGGATTGCGATTATTGGGTCGGGATCCATCGTGAAGGCGCTTTTGATGACAGTGTTCCACCTGGTGAAACTGAACTAATCCTTCGTCTCAATCGTCATGGCAATACCGGCACGGTGTATTGCATTCAGGCAAATGGCGCTATTTATGACACAGACCAACAGTCTGCTGAAATGCGCCGCCGTGAACGCGAGGAACCGCAGTCCAAGAAGAAAGGAGGATTCTGATGACATCTACATCACTGAGATAATAACAGGGGCTATTTACACAGTAGCCCTTTTTTATTGGATTAAGAACGAGGGGGCTTCTGATGGACACCGTTAACGGAATGTGTTCAGACGCACCGCATGCCAAAAAATGTAAATGCGGAAAATCACCGACAATATTCGACATGGAGAACGGGTGCCAAATCTACTGCGCTAACCATGCCGCTGTGGCGGCCGCGAATTATCGCAGTGCGGTAACGGAGTGGAATAACCTGAAATCTGTTAGAGAGGGGAGTCATGAAAAAACTAACCTTTGAAATTCGATCTCCAGCACATCAGCAAAACGCTATTCACGCAGTACAGCAAATCCTTCCAGACCCAACCAAGCCAATCGTAGTGATCATTCAGGAGCGCAACCGCAGCTTAGACCAGAATCGGAAGCTTTGGGCTTGCCTTGGTGACGTCTCTCGTCAGGTTGAATGGCATGGTCGCTGGCTGGATGCAGAAAGCTGGAAGTGTGTGTTTACCGCAGCATTAAAGCAGCAGGACGTTGTTCCTAACCTTGCCGGGAATGGCTTTGTGGTAATAGGCCAGTCAACCAGCAGGATGCGTGTAAGCGAATTTGCGGAGTTATTAGAGCTTATACAGGCATTCGGTACAGAGCGTGGCGTTAAGTGGTCAGACGAAGCGCGACTGGCTCTGGAGTGGAAAGCAAGATGGGGAGACAGGGCAGCATGATGCGATGTTATCGGTGCGGTGAATGCAAAGAAGATAACCGCTTCCGACCAAATCAACCTTACTGGAATCGATGGTGTCTCCGGTGTGAAAGAACACCAACAGGGGTGTTACCACTACCGCAGGAAAAGGAGGACGTGTGGCGAGACAGCGACGAAGTATCACCGACATAATCTGCGAAAACTGCAAATACCTTCCAACGAAGCGCTCCAGAAATAAACGCAAGCCAATCCCAAAAGAATCTGACGTAAAAACCTTCAACTACACGGCTCACCTGTGGGATATCCGGTGGCTAAGAAATCGTGCGAGGAAATGACAATGGATTATTCACAGTTAAGTGATTTTGAAATTAACGTGGCGGTATTCGAAGCCATTCATAACGGATCACCGGATTACAAAGAAGGTAAGAATGGCGCGATGGTGTTTATCTCATTTGAGGGAGACATTGTAAACGGAGACGCAGTTGAAGTAGAGGTTGAGCGCGGATCCTTTAACCCATGCGCAAACCCAGCAGACGCATGGCCGATTATTGAAAAATACAGGATTAGCATTATCAATCTCGATGAAGACGAGTGGGGTGCACGCGGTGTGACCTACCGTAAATCTAAGCGAGCTATACATGAAAATCCCCTTCGCGCCGCCATGATTGTCTTTCTCATGATGCAGAGAATCCAATAATGCTTAGCCCATCCCAATCCCTTCAATACCAGAAAGAAAGCGTCGAGCGAGCTTTAACGTGCGCTAACTGCGGTCAGAAGCTGCATGTGCTGGAAGTTCACGTGTGTGAGCACTGCTGCGCAGAGTTAATGGCAGACCCTAACGGACAAATGCTGGAGGAAGATGATGAGTGAGTTACGCGCAGGTGGCATCGCAATAGTCATTTTTTCAGAAAACAAACCCGAAATTGGCAGATGCGTTGAGTTAATCGAAAAAGTAACAAACGGATATGTATTTAATTTTCCTGGTGCAGGTAAGCATAGTTGGCGTGATGACACCCCTGGGTGGCTAGTTAAAGGCGATGTATCGATTTATACAAACGAGCCTTCAGGTGGTTTCTCTTATTTTTACAGTGATGAACTCATGCCAATCGACGGAGAAGACTTCTCTCACGAAGATGAGCAACAGAAGGAGCTGGCAAATGGCTAATCTACGCAAAGAAGCGCGCGGAAGAGAATGTCAGGTGCGTATTTACGGCGTATGCAATGGCAATCCTGAAACTACAGTTCTGGCACATTACCGGATGGCTGGAATTTGCGGAACGGGAATGAAGCCTGACGACCTGATCGGCGCATGGGCTTGTAGCGCGTGTCACGATGAAATCGACCGACGCACCCATAATCTCGACAACAAAGACGCCAGACTTTACCACCTCGAAGGCGTGATCAGGACGCAGGCGATACTGCTGAAGGAGGGGAAGATTAAGCCATGAACGAATATCAGTTTGTGCTTCCATACCCGCCGTCGGTGAACACCTACTGGCGAAGACGGGGAAGCCAATACTACATCAGCGATAAAGGCCAGAAATACCGAAAAGACGTTCAGAAAATCATCCGCCAACTCAAGTTAGACATTTTCACCAAATCACGACTCCGCATCAAAGTCATCGCAGACGTTCCAGACTCCCGCCGCCGCGACCTCGATAACATCCTGAAAGGTTTACTCGATTCCCTTATCCACGCCGGATTTGCGGAAGACGACGAGCAATTCGATGACATTCGCGTAATTCGTGGTGTGAAAGTACCAGGCGGACGGCTTGGAATAAAAATCACCGAACTGGAGAACGTATGAACGCCACAATTCAAACGATACCAGAGCTGAAGTGGTCAACAAAAACTGGCCACCGAGTTAGAGTTTTTTCCAGTATCGATTTTCCGATTCGTTTGGTGGTAACCCACCATTATATTCGTGCGGTCTTAGTGCGCTGTAATATCCAACGATATAGTCCGTTATTGCGTGAGCTGCATCGCTGAAGCTTACATAGCCCGTCGCCGGCACCCATTCGTTCTTCAGACTCCTGAAGAAGCGCTCCATTGGGCTGTTATCCCAGCAGTTTCCACGCCGACTCATACTCTGCCTGATCCGGTATCTCCACAGTAACTGCCGGAACTGCCTGCTCGTATAATGACTGCCCTGATCGCTGTGGAACATCACCCCGCCGGGCTTACCACGGGTTTCCCATGCCATTTCCAGCGCTTTCATGGTGAGCCTGCTGTCCGGCGAGAACGACATGGCCCAGCCCACTGGTTTTCTTGCGAACAGGTCGAGAACAACGGCGAGGTACGCCCAGCGCTTACCCGTCCAGATATAGGTCACATCACCGCACCACACCTGATTTGGCTCGGTCACGGCGAACTGCCTTTCAAGGTAGTTAGGGATAGCAACATGTTCATGACCACCACGTTTATACCGGTGAGTCGGCTGCTGACAGCTGACCAGCCCCAGCTCTTTCATGAGCCTGCCAGCAAGCCAGCGCCCCATCTGGTAGCCTCTCTGGGTTGCCATTGTGGCGATGCTTCTTGCTCCGGCAGAGCCGTGGCTGATGCCATGCAGTTCAAGTACCTGGCTGCGTAATACAGCCCGTCTGCCGTCTGGCTTTTCAGGACGGTTTTTCCAGTATTTGTAGCTGCTGCGATGAACCCCGAACACATGGCAGAGAGTGGCCACAGGATAACGCGCCCTGAGTTTCCCGATTATCGAGAACTGTTCAGGGAGTCTGACATCAAGAGCGCGGTAGCCTTTTTTAATATTTCATTTTCCATTTCAATACGTTGTAGCTTTTTCCTGAGCTCACGGATTTCAATTTGTTCCGGGGTAATGGGGGAGGCTTTTGGTGTTTTTCCCTGCCGCTCATCACGTAATTGTTTCACCCATCGCGTCATTGTGGAAAGGCCGACATCCATAGCGCTGGCTGCATCTGCCACGGTGTAATTCTGGTCAACGACCAGTTGAGCGGATTCGCGTTTAAACTCTGCGCTGAAATTTCTTTTTTTCATTATGGCACCTGTGTTGTTCTGAGGTGAGCATATCACCTCTGTTCAGGTGGCCAAATTCAGTAAACCACTTCACAGTTCATTGGCACTGACGAGCTGAAGCTTGAGCTATTCAAAATTCACTTCCAGTCAGGTGGCGCTAATTCAGATATCACGACCCGAACTATCGAAGCGGTGCGTAAATCGAAGGAAGCGTTAGACCTGTTTACTACCGGAGCATGATGTGAGCCGCGTAATCAATTTGGGTAAGGAGAAGAAATTCCCAATTACTCAAGAGCTATACGAGCGGCTTGAAAGCGTTATTCATGATTATGATGGTGAAATCAGTTTATGCGAGGCGATTGGTACACTCGAATTGCTGAAGCAGTCACTGATTGAAGGCGCGAAAGAGTCCTTAACCTGAAATAACGATTAAGTGAGATGAATATGGCAGCACCAAAGGGCAACCGATTTTGGGAGGCCCGCAGTAGTCATGGGCGAAACCCTAAATTCGAATCGCCTGAGGCGCTGTGGGCTGCTTGTTGTGAATACTTCGAGTGGGCTGATGATAACCCGCTATGGGAGGGTAAGGTATTTTCATATCAGGGAGAAATAATTAAGGCTAATGTCCCTAAGATGCGAGCCATGACTATTTCAGGATTGTGTACCTTCCTTGATATCACCAGGCAAACATGGGGAACCTTCCGGTCAATGGAAGGTTTTTCTGACGTCACATCACGAGCGGAAGACATCATCTACGACCAGAAATTCTCTGGCGCAGCCGCTGACCTTCTCAACGCTAACATCATCGCCCGTGATTTGGGCCTCAAAGAGCAGTCGCAAGTTGAAGACGTGACACCTGATAAGGGAGATCGCGATAAGCGACGCTCTCGTATCAAGGAGCTATTCAACCGTGGAACTGGACGCGATTCTTGATAACTTGAGCGACGAAGAGCAAATAGAATTGCTCGAGCTACTCGAAGAAGAAGAGAACTACCGGAACACACACCTGCTATATGAATTTACGCCATACAGCAAACAGCGTGAGTTCATCGACGCCGGGCATGACTATCCAGAGCGCTGTTTTATGGCTGGTAACCAGCTTGGTAAGTCATTTACTGGGGCTGCTGAAGTCGCGTTTCACCTTACCGGGCGTTATCCGGGCACAAAAGGCTATCCTGCTGATGGTAAATATGGCGGAGAGTGGAAAGGTAAGCGTTTCTATGAGCCTGTTGTCTTCTGGATTGGCGGCGAGACAAACGAGACTGTAACCAAAACGACTCAACGTATCCTGTGCGGTCGTATCGAAGAGAATGATGAGCCTGGCTACGGTTCAATACCGAAAGAAGACATCATTAGCTGGAAGAAGTCTCCTTTCTTTCCGAACCTTGTTGATCATCTTCTGGTTAAGCATCACACGGCTGATGGCGTTGAAGATGGCATTTCAATCTGCTACTTCAAACCATACTCGCAAGGCCGCGCTCGCTGGCAGGGTGACACAATCCACGGCGTGTGGTTTGACGAAGAACCACCATACAGCATTTATGGCGAAGGTCTTACCCGTACCAACAAATACGGGCAATTCTCAATTCTGACGTTTACCCCGCTGATGGGGATGTCTGACGTTGTTACCAAGTTCCTGAAGAATCCCAGCAAGTCGCAGAAAGTGGTCAACATGACCATCTATGACGCAGAGCACTACACCGACGAGCAGAAAGAGCAAATCATCGCATCCTATCCCGAGCATGAGAGAGAGGCACGTGCTCGTGGTATTCCTACGATGGGTAGTGGTCGAATCTTCCAGATACCGGAAGAGACAATTAAGTGTCAGCCGTTCGAGTGTCCTGATCACTTCTACGTAATTGGCGGGATGGATTTCGGATGGGATCACCCACAGGCGCAGGTTCAGCTTTGGTGGGATAAGGACGCAGACACAATCTACGTTTCACGCGTGTGGAAGGCGAAAGAAAAAACAGCCGTTCAGGCATGGGGAGCCGTTAAATCATGGGCGCATAAAGTGCCAACCGCATGGCCTCATGACGGAAACCAGCATGAGAAGGGCGGCGGTGAGCAGCTCAAAGGGCAGTATGCCGACGCTGGTTTTATGATGTTGCAGGAGCATGCGACATGGCCTGATGGCGGTAACGCTGTGGAGCCTGGCATCACTGAATTGCGCGACATGATGCTCGATGGTCGCTTCAAAGTATTCAACACCTGTGAGCCATTCTTTGAGGAGTTCCGCCTCTATCACCGTGATGAAAACGGGAAAATCGTCAAGCTTAACGACGACGTTCTCTCAGCCGTTCGCTATGCATACATGATGCGCCGCTTCGCAAAAATGATGCGCGACATCAAAAAACCAAAAGAGAAAAAGATACCAGCCCCAATCAGGCCCATCGCACGGAGAACTTAAATGGCCGACGAAAACAGACTCAATTCCATTCTGTGTAAGTTTGACGCGGACTGGATGGCGAGCGATGAAGCCAGAACCGAGGCGACAAATGACCTGTATTTTAGCCGAGTGTCGCAATGGGATGACTGGCTATCAAACTACACGACCCTGCAATATCGCGGACAATTCGATGTTGTTCGCCCGGTGGTCAGGAAACTGGTCGCAGAGATGCGCCGGAACCCTATCGACGTTCTCTTTCGACCCAAAGACGGCGCTAATCCTGATGCAGCCGATGTGTTGATGGGGATGTATCGTACTGATATGCGCCATAACACGGCAAAAATTGCCGTTAACGTTGGCGTTCGTGAGCAGATAGAGTCCGGCGTTGGTGCATGGCGTCTGGTCACGCAGTACGAAGACAACGACCCAACAAGCAACAATCAGGTAATCCGACGCCTGCCAATCCATGAAGCCTGCTCACACGTCATATGGGACGCCAACAGCAAGCAGATGGATAAGAGCGATGCTAAGCACTGCACGGTGATTAACGCTTTGTCACGCAATGGCTGGAAAGAGTTCGCAGAGGATTACGGTATTGATCCTGACACCTTGCCATCTTTCCAGAATCCGAACGATACATGGCTGTTTCCGTGGGTATCGAATGATGTCGTCTACGTCGCTGAGTATTACGAGGTCGAAGAGAAGAAAGAGAAAGTCTTCATCTACCGCGACCCGCTGACAGGTGAGCCGGTCAGCTATTACCAGCAGGATATCAAAGACGTCATCGACGACCTGGCTAATCGTGGATTCATTAAGGTAGCAGAGCGTAAGGTCAAGCGTCGGCGTGTGTATAAGTCGATCATCACCTGCACGCAGATACTGAAAGACCGCGAGAAGATAGCCGGAGAGCATATCCCAATCGTTCCTGTGTACGGCGAATGGTCATTCGCTGGTGACAAGGAGTGCTACGAGGGCGTGGTAAGGCTGACGAAAGACGGTCAACGCCTTCGTAACATGATCATGTCATTCAACGCCGATATTGTTGCTCGTTCACCGAAGAAGAAACCGACCTTCTTCCCTGAGCAAATCGAAGGCTACGAATACATGTACGGTGGAAATGATGACTATCCGTACTATTTGCAGAACAAGACCGATGAAAACGGTAACGACCTGCCGATTGGTCCAATCTCCTACATGGAAAACCCTGAAGTGCCGCAAGCCAACGCTTACATGCTTGAGGCTGCCACCAACGCAGTGAAAGAGGTGGCTAGTCTTGGTGTGGATGCGCAGGCAGCAAACTCTCAGGTCGCTTTCGATACCGTCAATCAACTGAACATGCGGGCAGACCTTGAGACATACGTGTTTCAGGATAACCTGGCTACCGCAATGCGACGTGATGGCGAGATTTATGCCTCAATGGTCAACGATATTTATGACGTTCCTCGTCATGTAACGCTGACACTTGAAGATGGAAGCGAGAAAGACGTTCAACTCTATGCGCAAGTTGTCGATTACCAGTCCGGCAATGTGGTCACACTCAACGACATTCGCGGTCGCTATGAGTGCTATACAGACGTCGGACCATCCTTCCAGAGTATGAAGGAACAGAACCGCGCAGAGATTCAGGAGTTGCTCACCAAGGTTCCGCAAGGTACTCCAGAGTTCCAGATGCTGATGCTGCAATACTTCACGCTGCTTGACGGTAAAGGCGTCGAGATGATGCGAGAGTACGCGAACAAGCAACTGGTGATGATGGGGCTGAAGAAACCAGAAACACCTGAAGAGATGGATATGGTACAGCAGGCTCAACAGCAGCCGCAGCAGCCATCAGCAGAGCAAATTCAGGCGCAGGGTATCCTTCTGCAAGGTCAGGCTGAATTGCTCAAGGCAGAGAACCAACAGGCGCAGATTCAGGTTGAAGCTGCCAAGGTTGAAGCCCAAAACCAACTCAACGCCGCGAAGATTGCAGAAATCTTCAACAATATGGACCTCGACAAGCAGGCAGAACTGCGTGAGTACCTCAAGCTCGTAGGTCAATTCCAGCAACAGCGCAGCAAAGATGCTCGTGCTAACGCTGAGCTGCTTCTTAAAGATGCAGACCAGACTCATTCACAACGCATGGATTTCGCGAATCTTATGCGTCAAGTTCAAATCCCCTCCGGCGGAGTAGCCGAGACACCTCAATAAGAGAGAGTTAATCATGGACCAAACCACCGACATTCAGGCTTCTGAAGAATTAACCCTGCCCGGCAATCATGCAGCGGCATCTGCTGATGGCTTAGTTGTCGATAATGCCAACGACAACGCATGTCAGGAAGAAGGCTTCGAGATTGTCCTGAAAGACGATGAGAAACCAAAACAAGACCCGGCAACTAATGCTGAATTTGCCCGTCGCCGCATCGAACGCAAACGCCAGCGTGAGCTTGAGCAACAGATGGAAGCGGTTAAGCGTGGAGAGTTGCCGGAGCACCTGCGGGTGAACCCTGAGTTACCAAAACAACCAGACCCTAACGATTATCTTTCCGAAGATGCACTGGCTAAGTACGACTATGACCAGAGCCGCGCACTGGCTGCCTTCCAGCAGGCAAATAGTGAATGGCAGATCAAGGCTATGGACGCACGAAGCCAGGCTGTCGCCGAGCAGGGTCGCAAAACTCAGGAGTTCACCCAGCAATCAGCGCAATACGTCGAGGCAGCCCGTAAGCACTACGACGCAGCGGAAAAGCTCAATATCCCTGACTATCAGGAGAAAGAGGATGCATTCATGCAACTGGTGCCGCCAGCAGTCGGTGCCGACATCATGCGCCTCTTCCCGGAGAAATCCGCTGCTCTCATGTATCACCTTGGTGCTAATCCTGAGAAAACACGCCAGTTGCTGGCGATGGACGGGCAATCCGCGCTGATTGAACTCACTCGACTGTCAGAACGTTTAACTCTCAAGCCTCGAGCCAAACCTGTTTCAGAAGCCCCGCTACCTGATGAACCCATTCAGGGACACGCTGTTGCTGCAAATATATCTGCGATTGAAAAGCAGATGGAAGCGGCAGCAAACAAAGGGGATGTAGAGACATACCGCAAGCTCAAGGCGCAACTGAATAAAGGAATTCGATAATGGCATTAAATGAAGGTCAACTGGTCACGTATGCTCTGGATGAAATCATCGAAACCGTCCAGAACCTGACGCCAATGGCGTCCAAAGTGACAAAATACACCCCTCCGGCAGAATCCATGCAGCGTTCAAGCAACACCGTGTGGATGCCTGTTGAGCAGGAAGCGCCAACCCAGACTGGCTGGGATTTAACTGGCAACGCAACCGGGATTCTGGAACTCTCCGTGAAATGCAACATGGGCGATCCGGATAACGATTTCTTCGAGCTTCGTGCAGATGACCTGCGTGATGAGCGTTCTTACCGTCGCCGCATCCAGGCATCCGCCAAAAAACTGGCGAATAACATTGAGTCAGCAATTGCCAAACAGGCAACTGAAATGGGCTCGCTTGTTGTTCACGATACCCGCGCAATTGGTCCATCTACTGGCCTGTCTGGCTGGGATTTTGTGTCTGATGCAGAGCGCCTGATGTTCTCCCGTGAGCTAAACCGCGATATGGGCATCAGTTACTTCCTGAACCCTGACGATTACCGCAAAGCAGGCCGCAACCTGGTAGATGGTGACATCTTCGGTCGCGTTCCTGAAGAAGCGTATCGCAACGGTACTATTCAGCGTCAGATTGCTGGCTTTGATGAAATTCTTCGCTCACCGAAACTTCCGGCAGTTACCAAGTCAACCGCTACTGGTGTAACTGTTTCTGGTGCGCAGAAGTTTAAGCCGCAGGCATACACTCTTGATACCGATGGTAACAAAGAGAACGTTGACAACCGTGTTGCAACGGTGACCGTATCATCTACCACCGGATTTAAGCGCGGCGACAAAATCAGTTTCACTGGTGTGAAATTCCTGTCTCAGATGGCGAAGAACGTGCTAACTGATGATGCGACTTTCTCAATCACCCGTGTGATCGATGGTACTCACATCGAAATCACGCCGAAACCGATTGCACTGGATGACGCGTCACTGACAAAAGAAGAGAAGGCTTACGCTAACGTAAACACCTCTCTTGCTGATACCACTCCGGTAAACGTTCTGAACGTGGCAACAACCACCGCTAACGTGTTCTGGGCTGATGACTCAATCCGCCTGCTGTCTCAGCCGATTCCGGTAACCCATGAACTGTTTGCTGGCATGAAAACGTCTTCCTTCAGCATTCCTGGTATTGGTGTTAACGGCATCTTCGCAACGCAGGGTGATATCAATACTCTGTCTGGTAAGTGCCGTATTGCTGTGTGGTATTCAGCATGTGCTGTACGACCAGAGGCAATTGGTGTTGGTCTGCCTAACCAGACCGCGTGATAACCAGAGGGAGCTTCGGCTCCCTTTTTTATCTGGAGACAAGCATGACACACATGATCTTTCGTCATGGCGACATGAAGAAGTGGAAAGGCGTTGGCTACGACTTTGAAATCGTGAAAGCCGAAGAGCTTCAGGAATATCTGGATGCTGGTTGGTTTTCACATCCTGATGACCTTTTGAAGGATGTTGCAAAGCCAGAGCCAGAGCCAGAGCCAGAGCCAGAAGAAAAGCAGCGTAAAAAGCCTGGTCGAAAACCTAAGGCGGCATCAGATGAACCTGACAACGAAGGGTGATTTAGTCCTTGCGGCATTACGTAAGCTCGGTGTGGCATCAAATGCCACGTTAACTGATGTCGAACCGCAGTCTATGGAAGACGGCGTCAACGACCTTGAAATGATGATGGCTGAATGGCTTGGCGGTGATGCGTCACCTGGGATCAACGTTGGCTACATTTTTGCTGATGCAGATGTCGCTCCGGATCCGGGCGATGAGCACGGTTTATCAAATAACGCTATCAATGCCGTCATTTTCAACCTTGCCTGCCGCATTGCTCCTGATTATGCGCTGGAAGCGTCAGCAAAACTTATAACCACTGCCAGATACGGGAAAGAGCGACTCGTCAAACTGTCTGCAATGGACAGAGCAAAAGCCGCTAAATGTAAGTCCGGTTATCCAAACCGTATGCCTGTTGGCAGTGGAAACCAGTTGGCGAAGTGGAACGGTTGGAATTACTTCCACCGAAAGGAACCTTGCGATAATGGGAGCGAATAATGCCGATTCAGCAACTTCCGCTTATGAAAGGTGTCGGCAAAGACTTTAGAAACGCTGACTATATCGACTATCTACCAGTGAATATGTTGGCTACACCCAAAGAAATCCTCAACAGCAGCGGATATCTTCGCTCATTCCCGGGCATTGCCAAACGTTCTGATGTGAACGGCGTATCGCGAGGCGTCGAGCACAACATGGCGCAGAATGCTGTTTATCGCGTGTGTGGTGGCAAGCTGTATAAGGGCGAAAGCGAGGTTGGTGATGTTGCCGGAAGTGGTCGCGTATCAATGGCGCATGGTCGAACATCACAGGCGGTAGGCGTTAATGGTCAACTGGTCGAGTATCGCTATGATGGCACGGTTAAAACCGTCTCAAACTGGCCTACAGACAGCGGATTCACACAGTACGAGTTAGGTTCAGTTCGCGACATTACGCGCTTACGTGGGCGTTATGCGTGGTCAAAAGACGGAACTGATTCATGGTTTATCACTGACCTTGAAGACGAATCGCATCCTGACCGATACAGCGCACAATATCGCGCAGAATCGCAACCGGACGGCATCATCGGTATCGGAACATGGCGAGACTTCATCGTCTGCTTTGGTTCATCGACGATTGAATATTTCTCCCTGACTGGTGCAACCACCGTTGGTGCTGCTTTGTATGTCGCACAGCCATCGCTGATGGTGCAGAAAGGCATTGCCGGGACTTACTGCAAAACGCCGTTTGCTGATTCGTATGCGTTCATCAGCAATCCGGCAACAGGTGCGCCGTCTGTATATATCATCGGCTCCGGTCAGGTGTCACCAATCGCCAGCGCGAGCATTGAGAAAATTCTCCGCTCCTACACTGCTGATGAACTGGCTGATGGCGTGATGGAATCGTTGCGGTTTGATGCGCATGAGTTGCTGATTATCCATCTTCCGCGCCATGTTCTCGTGTACGACGCATCTTCAAGTGCCAATGGTCCGCAATGGTGTGTGTTGAAAACTGGCTTATATGACGATGTGTACCGCGCTATCGACTTCATTTACGAAGGCAATCAGATAACGTGCGGCGATAAGCTGGAGTCCGTGACCGGGAAATTGCAATTCGACATCAGCAGCCAGTACGACAAGCAACAGGAACACCTGCTGTTTACTCCACTGTTCAAAGCGGATAACGCCAGAGTGTTCGACCTTGAGGTTGAATCGTCAACTGGCGTTGCGCAGTATGCTGACCGCCTTTTTCTCTCTGCAACCACTGACGGCATCAATTACGGGCGTGAGCAGATGATTGAGCAGAATGAACCGTTCGTTTACGACAAACGCGTTTTGTGGAAGCGAGTAGGGCGCATCAGGAAAAATGTCGGCTTCAAATTGCGCGTTATCACGAAGTCACCTGTCACTCTGTCTGGCTGCCAGATAAGGATTGAGTAATGGCGGATTCGAATCTCAATACACCTGTTATTGTTCAGGCGACGCGGCTCGATACATCAATCCTTCCACGCAATATCTTCTCGCAGTCATATCTGCTGTACGTTATCGCACAGAGTACTGATGTTGGTAACGTGGCTAGCAAGGCCAACGAGGCCGGACAGGGCGCTTATGATGCACAGGTCAGGAACGATGAGCAGGATGTGATTCTGGTCGATCACGAAATTCGACTGGCATCAGCTGAAGCTAAGATTCAGGACCACGAAACAAGGATCACTAACGCAGAAGCGGCGATAGTCGGCCTTGATTCACGATTAACGACAGCAGAAAACGATATTGATTATCTGACGGATGAAGTTGTCTCCATTCAAAACACGCTTTCAGACCATGAAACGCGCATCGATGCTCTGGAGTATGCCACTACGCGCAAGAAGTCAGAAGTTGTTTACTCGGGCGTATCAGTAACCATCCCGACAGCGCCGACCAACCTTGTCAGTCTGCTGAAAACGCTCACGCCGTCATCAGGAACATTAGCGCCACTCTTCGACACCGTTAACAACAAGATGGTTGTGTTCAACGAGAACAAAACGCTGTTCTTCAAGCTGTCTATTGTCGGGACGTGGCCCAGTGGAACCGCAAACAGGTCAATGCAGCTAACCTTTTCCGGCTCTGTTCCTGACACACTGGTAAGCAGTCGTAATGCGGCGACAACAACCGACAACATCCTGTTAGCTACGTTCTTCAGCGTGGATAAAGACGGCTTTCTTGCCACAAATGGCAGTACGTTAACCATTCAGTCAAATGGTGCGGCGTTTACTGCCACAATCATCAAGATAATCGCGGAGCAGTGATGATTCAGTTCAAACCAACGCGAAACATCGACCTGATAGAAGCCGTGGGAAATCACCCCGACATTATCGCCGGGAGCAACAACGGTGATGGATACGACTACAAGCCTGAATGCCGTTACTTCGAGGTGAACGTGCACGGGCAGTTCGGCGGCATTGTTTACTATCAGGAGATTCAGCCTTTGACCTTTGATTGCCACGCCATGTACCTGCCAGAGGTTCGTGGATTCAGCAAGGAAATCGGGCTGGCGTTCTGGCGATACATTCTGACTAACACCACCGTTCAGTGCGTCACATCGTTCGCTGCGCGCAAATTCCGCCACGGTCAGATGTACTGCGCAATGATTGGCCTTAAGCGAGTAGGAACCATCAAGAAATACTTCAAAGGCGTGGATGACGTGACTTTTTACAGCGCAACACGCGAAGAACTAATCGACTTCCTGAATCACGGGAGATAGCCATGTTATATGCATTTAAGCTGGGCAGAAAACTGCGCGGCGAGGAACCTTATTGCCCTGAAAAGGGTGGGAAAGGTGGAAGTTCTGATAAAAGCGCAAAGTATGCCGCAGAAGCTCAGAAGTATGCAGCAGACCTGCAAAATCAGCAGTGGCAGACGATCATGAAAAACCTTGCTCCGTTCACGCCTCTTGCGGAGCAGTATGTTAACCAGTTGCAGAATCTTTCCAGTTTAGAAGGTCAGGGGCAGGCACTTAATCAGTATTACAACTCTCAGCAGTATAAAGACCTTGCAGGTCAGGCGCGTTACCAGAGTCTTGCTGCTGCGGAGGCGACGGGTGGACTTGGTTCGACAGCCACAAGCAATCAACTGGCTACGATCGCGCCGACACTCGGTCAGTCTTGGTTATCAAACCAGATGAGCAATTACAACAATCTGGCAAACGTTGGGCTTGGTGCGCTGCAAGGTCAGGCAAACGCCGGGCAGACGTACGCCAACAACATGAGCAGCATTGCACAGCAAAGCGCAGCTCTTGCCGCTGCTAATGCCAACAAACCATCAAGTCTTCAGACAGCAATTAGTGGCGGAACGTCTGGTGCGATTGCCGGTGCAGGTCTTGCCAGCCTTTTGGGAACATCAACACCTTGGGGCGCTGGCATTGGTGCTGGTATCGGATTGCTTGGCTCGTTGTTTTAAGGGGTAATCATGGCTACTTGGCAAGGATCAAATGGCGGATTGTTGGCTGGTATCGGCGGCGTCAACTCAAACGCTCCGAGCGTAAATGACATCGGCAATACGCTTCAGCTTATCAGGCAGAACAATGATATTGAGCGTTCAGGCGCTAACAATGTTGGGCTGACTGCTTTGCAAGGCCTTTCAGGTATTGCGGGGGTGTTTCAGCAGGAAAAGCAGGCTCAGCGGCAGAAAGAATTTCAGCAGGCATACGCTAATGCTTATGCTTCTGGTGATCGCGGTGCTTTGCGTCAGTTGGCTACTCAATATCCAGACCAGATTGAATCCGTTCGTAAAGGCATGGGATTCATTGATGAAGACCAGCGTAATTCTATCGGTACATTAGCGGCTGGCGCACGTCTTGCGTCATCTTCTCCAGAAGCAATGCAATCATGGCTGCAAAACAACGCCAATGAGCTGGCGCGCGTCGGTGTTGACCCTAATAACGTTGCTCAGATGTATCAGCAGAACCCTTCAGGATTTGGTGAGTTTGTTGATCACCTTGGAATGGCTGCTCTTGGTCCAATTGATTACTTCAATGTTCAGGACAAGATGGCTGGTCGTGAGATTGATCGCGGGAAACTTGCAGAGACAATCCGCAGCAATCAGGCTGGCGAGGCGCTAACAGCACGAGGCCAGAACATCACGATGCGCGGTCAGGACTTATCTGCTTCTACTGCGCGACGAGGTCAGGATTTGGCAATGCAGCGAGCGTCAACAAGAGGAATCGCTGGGAATGATGAGCGTACAGTTCAGTTATCAGATGGCAGAACTGTAACGGTAGGCGGGAAGCTTCATGGCGCTGGGGCTAATGCGTTCTACGAAGGCATCGACAACGATGGGAATATGGTTCGCGTCCCTGCCAGTTCAATCGCTGCGCCTGCAACATCGTCTGCATCAGCACAAAACTATGCCATGAAGAAGGATATCGACGCGATCGCAAATGCAGACGCTTCTGCTCTCGATTTCATGACAGGAATGACAGGTGGTGCAGGTAATCCAGCAATTGGTGCTGATGTTCGCAGCCGATTAACGGGAAAAGAGCAGCGCCAGTTATATAACTCAGCACAACGTATTCAGGGCAGAATGCAGAATCAGGGTGTGGCGGCAGCAAGGGACATGGGTGCCAGTGGTATTAACACCGTTGCAGAAGCGAAGATGTATTTTCAGGGGATGCCGCAGGTTGACTATTCAAGCCCGGAGGCTATGCAGCAGTCGATTCGTGAGATTCAGGAATACACCAACAATTACAACCAACAATATAACGTTAATGTTGGTAAATCTCAGCGGAAGCAATCTCAACCTGCACAGGTATCACAGCCAGCAGCCAGCAGTAACTTTTCTTCACTATGGGGTGATTAATGGCTAAAGCATGGAAAGATGTTATCGCCTCTCCACAGTATCAGGCGTTAGCACCAGAACAAAAAGCGCAGGCTCAGGAGCAATACTTCAATGAAGTCGTGGCCCCGCAAGCCGGAGAAAATGCAGAGCAGGCTAAGCAAGCTTTCTATGCTGCCTATCCATTGCCATCTGTGCAGCCAGTGGAGACACAACAACCAGTAGCACAGCAACAACCACAGCAAAGTGGATTTATGTCTGATCTTGGCGAAGCAGTAAAAGAGACTGGTCGCGGACTGGTGCAGGCTGGCGTGAACGTGGCAAATATACCTGCATCAGTTGCCGATGCTGTAACGAGCGCGGCGGCTTGGGCTGGCGGTAAACTCGGCATTGGCGATGGGACATATCAACCAGCGCCACGAGTAACAACGCAGGGATTAGAGCAGGACTTTGGCCTTCAGCAAGGTGCGCTGACTCCACAAACGACAGAGGGAAGGGTATTTGCTGAAGCATTGCCTTACCTCACTCCTGCTGGCGTTGAGAGAGCGGCAGCACAGGCACCAACACTTGCTGGTCGAATTGCTCAGGGGGCAACTCGCCTTCTCGCTGAAAACGCAGTTGGATCACTTGCTGCAAATAGTGCGAAAGATGATGCGGAAGCACTCGCCACCGATTTAGGCGTTGGTGTACTTGCTGGCGGTGCTATTAACGCTGCCGGACGTGGATTAGGTGCTGCTTATCGTGGCGTTCGTGGCGCTATCGCGCCAGAAGCGCAGCAGGCTATCAGATTTGCAGAGCGTGAAGGAGTTCCTCTGCACACCACAGACCTGTTACAACCAACTTCCCGCGTCGGAAAAATGGCGCAGACTACAGCAGAAAATATCCCTCTGGCTGGAACAAGCGGAATGAGAGCAACGCAACAGGAAGCGAGAAGCCAGTTGGTGCAGAGATTTGCTGATAAATTCGGGGAGTATGATCCAGCGGTTGTTATTGACAGCCTTAAAGCGAAAACATCAGGAATTCGTCGTGCCGCCGGTAATCGACTGGAGCAGGTTCAGAATGCTATGGCTGGAGTAAACATTCAGCCTGCGCGAGCAATTCAGCAGATTGATACAGAAATATCTAACCTGCAGAAGCTTGGTAAGGTGGCTGATAACGAGACAATTTCAAAACTTCAGTCATATCGTGATGAGCTTGTTCGCAATGCTGGCCCTGAAGGTCCGGTAAATCTGGATTTGAAGCAATTAAGCGACCTGCGCAGTCAGTTCAGAATGGACGTGAAGGGTGAGCGACCAGTGTTACCAAACCGTTCCGATGCTGCCATTCAGCGCGTTTACAAGGCGATGACCGACGATATCAATGGTGCCATTGGTCAGAATCTTGGCAACGATACTCTCCGTAAATATCAGCAGGCCAATGCCGTCTACGCTGACGAAGCGGCGAAACTAAAGAATACCAGGCTGAAGAATGTTCTCATGAAAGGCGACCTGACGCCGGAAGTTGTCAACAACATGCTATTCAGCAAGAACAAATCGGAAATTAAGACGCTGTATAACTCAGTTGGTCGTGTTGGCAGGGTGCAAATGCGCAATGGCATCATTGGAAAGGCGATGGAGAAATCTGGCGGATCCCCTGACCAGTTCCTTCGGCAGCTTAACATCCTGCAAAACCAGACTGGCATCACATTTAAGGGGCAGGACGCTGCTTATCTGAAAGGATTGAAAAATTACCTTCAGTCCACTCAGCAGGCAGCAAAAGCGGCAGTAACAACACCAACAGGGCAGCAAACCATCCCGTTCATTATCGGGTATGGGACGGCAATGAACCCGGCGACAACTGGCGCAGCAGTAAGCTACGGACTTCTTACTCGCGCCTATGAGAGCGAACCATTCAGAAATGCAATGCTCCGAATGGCAAACACCCCACGCGGATCAACAGCGTTTGAGAAAGCCATGCAGCAGGCGCAAAAGGCCATTAACGCCCTGACTCAGGGTGCCAAGTCTGATGCGTTGTCAGAATAGCTTCGCAAACACCAGGAACGTGCAAAAACCAAATATGTAGAACGCAATATTCAGCATATCTCTTTGCATAAATCCTCCGTAACTGATGGTTAGCTGCTGTCTTTTTTATATAGCTCTTTGAGCGTATCAAAGACAATTTTCTTAACCATATCGGATTGTTGTTCTGCCATACGCTCTGCATCGTCAATGTAAACTGATGCAGAGTTTTGTTTATCCAGTGATTCTTCAATCGCTGCAATTATCTCTGAGTTCAGCGACCTGTTATTCATCTTCGCACGCTGTTTAATTTTCGCGTGGAGTTCATGCGGAAGTCTCAAGTGAAACTGCGCCTCGTCGTATTTGCTGTACATCCTTGATGCCTCACCAGTTGGGTGGAATGGCATCGTAACCTACTGGATAAATACTCAATAGTACCATTTCGGTATGCAATCACATCATGGTTGCATCATATCATTCGTCTGGAGCAATGAAATGTCAGATATCACCTACCATGATTCTCATGATAACCATAGGTCTTTTCAGCCTCACGCCTTACAGCAATTGCATCATCGAGACTCTTAAAGTATCCGAGATTAATGCGCTTCCCTGCGTCGCTAATATATGCCACCCACTTTTTATGGGTCTTATGCCATGAAACACCTGCGCACCCAGATGTATTGTTTGTGTATTTAGATTTGTTTTTTAGGTTTTCACCGAGACTAACTAGACGCAGGTTGTCTATTGAATTATTTAACCCATTACCATCTTTATGGTCAATTTGCATTCCTGAAGGGATTTCACCATAAAACATTTCCCATATTATCCTATGAGCGGCGTATATTTTATCTTGATACCTGATAATTATATAAGATGTTTTCCTGTTCTTGTCCTTGAATATATGTCCTGCAGGCTTTTCTTTAGAGATATTGAACATTTTGGGTCTTGAGAGATATTGGTCACTCCAGTACAGGAGTCCATCGTCTTTTAATACGAATACTTCGTTCCAGTTCATGTTAACCACCTTTAAATAAAGTTCACTCATTATACAAAAAACATGCTAGCAATGAATATTGCTTGCTTAACATATAGAGAAATTAAAATGACAGATTCAATAAATGCCAATGTTGTGGTAAGCATGCCTTCGCAACTATTCACTATGGCTCGTTCTTTTAAAGCCGTAGCCAATGGTAAAATTTATATTGGTAAAATTGACACTGACCCTGTAAATCCTGAAAACCAGATTCAGGTTTATGTGGAGAACGAAGATGGTTATCACGTTCCTGTTTCTCAACCAATCATCATTAACGCTGCTGGTTATCCGGTATATAACGGGCAGATTGCCAAATTTGTAACTGAGCAAGGCCATTCAATGGCTGTATATGATGCGTATGGTTCGCAACAGTTCTATTTTCCGAATTTGCTGAAGTATGACCCTGAACAGCTTCTGCAGTTACTTCAATCTGATGAAGGGGCTACTTACATTGGCACTAATAGCGGGAAAAATCTTCAAGATGAGCTATTTGCAATAAAAAATGAAATATATCAAGACCCGCTTACATCGTGGCCTTTCGGTGGAACATTAAAAATAAAGCAAGGGGTGTATGATGTTACCACTCCTCTGGTACTTAATTATGATGATTACCCTGCCGACTTTGTAGGTGCTCCGGGTGTCCGCTGTTTTTACTCAGGCGAGAACATGGCTGAGACAATACTGGAATGTAGAGCTACTGATTTTAACGTAAAAATGCTAGGTGACGCAGCGTTTAACAGTCAGAGATTGGCTGCATATGACTACATCGGCAACATGACGCTGAAAGGGAATCCCGGAAGTTACGGTATGCTGGTGCAGAATAAAGCACATACTCGTCTTGAAAACATTGTTATCTGCCGCCACCCTGACGGGGAAGGGTTACGCACTGACTCGATGCTCACGAGCGACATGACGAACGTGTACTTGCAGAGTAATCGTATCGGTTGGCGTGCTACCAACTCCGTAAATCATTCTGAACTGAACGCTATAACTGCAAATAGGCTTACGTGCAGTCAGAACAGTGAATGGGGTATCCTCGGGGACCGCTGGGGTGCTGGTACAACTATCAATAGCCTGACTTGTGAAGGAAATGGTACTCAGGGGGATTCCAGTACAGGTGGTGCGCAATTAGCCATAAATGGCCTTAACGGTTCGTGCGCTTTGGTATTAAACAACCCATACTTTGAGGCTAATGCCGGGGGGGCAGACCTTGCTATAGATAATACTGGGACGCGCCCTGTAACTGTGGTTATAAACGGTGGAAATTTTCATCGCGTGAGCAGTGCAAGATACACGCACACTAATATTCAAGTAACAAGCTCAGGTGGGGGAAAAGTTACAGTCATACTCAACGGCACAACGTTCCAGAGCGCAGGGGATTATCAGCCAAGTGCAGATCGACCATACTGGATAACAGGAGCTAATTGCGAGGTAGTTGACATTGGGTGTGTTTTTACAGAAACAACCAGTAAGGCAACATCGGCTTCTGCATTGTCAGTCACACGCTCGGGAAAAATTAACGCCAATGGTAGTATCGACGTTGCTACTGGTGTTTCATCGGTTAACGTGGTTGCTACAGGTGTGTATGAGGTTAGCTTTTCTCATCCGCTCGCAGCAGTTGCTAGCGGTTATATTGTGCAGATAACACCTATATCTGCGCCTGATTCAGTTAGTTGTGATGTTACTTATATTGGCGTAGATACATTTAGGGTGACCCTGCGCAATACGCTTAGCGGAGCAGGAATCTCCAGTTCGTTTGCATTTAGCATTACCAGGCTACTATAAACACGACAGCCTCCCTACGGGAATACGTAGGGAGGCGGATTCATTGTTATTTATTAATGTGAAGTTTTATTTTTTTATTAAATCAAGAGTTAACCATGGAGGGAGCACTGTAAATGAGACGGCTTCTCCATGTTTTGCTTTATTTATTAATTCTGCTCCTTGAGACCAGTTCATGTCAGGAAGAGGGGTTATAAAAAAGTTTAATTTTATCATTGCAATAAGGATGACTGAAACATAGATTTTAAAGAATATTTTTAAGGTTTTATTCTTTATGCATTGAAACAAACAAACGCATATTAATGAAAAAATTGCAATATGAATATTTACAAAATACCTTGACCCGTTTCCGGTTGCAAGTGTTGGCAGTTGAGGAACAGAATCTGCCAGTTGAGGTTTTGCCATAGAAAATGCGACAATAAGTATTGGAAGGGTGGCAAACACTTTCATTTGCCAATTTCCTTTAATATAAATGAAAACACATAATGTAATTACTAAAGTTGATAGTGTGTACGATAAAAGGTGATTATCCCATCCAGCATTAGCGATATTCCAAGGGACAAATGAAAAAAGAAATACATTAGATGATATTATAGATGACATAACATCAAAACTGAATCCTAATGGAGCATGTGATCTTGTTCCATTAAATGTAAGAATTATTGATGTTGCCTGTATCAGCCCACACAAGATCATTGCCAAATATGGCAGTCGAGTATAAAATAAGTATAAACCTCTTATGCTTATTACTCCTTTTGATAAGTGTAAATATTTAAAAACAGATGATGCAATTATGAATATAATAAATGGACCGCTCAATCCAGATAATACTATAAAAAATAAATCATGTGCTTTCCATAATTTTGACTTGGATTCTTCAGATATTATTATCATTGCAACATACAATGATAAATACCAGTGAGCATTTGTTATATTGGCTTGGACTTCATCAAGCCCGGGCATGCAAATTAAATATACAGAGATGAAGATTTTTGATGTGGTGCTTAGGAATTTAAATCTATCGGTAAATAAGAACCATATAATTATAGCTCTAATTATTATTCCAAAAAAGTTTGATAATAATGGTGCGTAAATTGGATTAATAAATGTCGTCGCACCAACAATGAGTGTTGATACTGTTTGAAAATAACCATTTCTTGGGGTTATGAGTGAACTGAAAAAACCTTGTTCGTATGCATCTTTATACCAAAAAACTGCATCCTCAGCCCAAAACTGGGCATTTGTCAAAATGTCAATGCGCCTAAGCCAAATCAAAGTAAATGCAAGTATAAAAATTGATATCTTGTGCCAATTGCGCATTATGAATATCTTCATAAGATCATCCTGTTATTTTCTGCTTTTAATTAAGTACCGTGGTCTTGATTTTGTTTCTAAATAAATTCTACCTATATATTCACCGAGAACACCAATCCCGATCAGTTGCACTCCACCCAGGAAAAGTATTGATACAAGCATGGAGGGATACCCGCGTACTGGGTTACCAAAGACAATGGTGTCTATAATCATCCATGCACCATATAAAAATGAAATGCTTGCAACAAACAAGCCTATATAAGTCCATACGCGAAGAGGAAAGGTTGAAAAACTTGTGATACCTTCCAGTGCCAGATTCCATAATTTCCAGCCATTAAATTTTGAGATGCCAGCAACACGCTCTGTGCGTACATATTCAACGACATCTGTCTGACCACCAACCCAGCTCAGTATGCCTTTCATGAAAAGATTGCGCTCAGGCAATAGTTTAATGTTCTCCACAACCTCACGAGACATGAGTCGAAAATCTCCGACATTTTCCTCTATTTTTGGGGTGCTTATTTTGTTGTGTAATTTATAGAACCACTCAGCTGTCTTACGTTTCAGCCGTCCATCAGTTGAGCGGTCTGAACGTTTAGCAAGCACCATGTCAGCACCTGCCTGCCACTTTTCAATAAGATGAGGAATAACCTCAATCGGGTCTTGCAGGTCAACATCAATTGGAATCACGGCATCGCCGGTTGTATGGTCTAACCCTGCAAACAATGCTGGTTCTTTACC
Source organism: Shigella sp. FJ200513 (assembly GCF_040495915.1). Taxonomy (NCBI): domain Bacteria; kingdom Pseudomonadati; phylum Pseudomonadota; class Gammaproteobacteria; order Enterobacterales; family Enterobacteriaceae; genus Shigella; species Shigella sp. FJ200513. The sequence continues at coordinate 37,316 of NZ_JBDYCV010000033.1, forward strand.
AAAGTTGCGTGTAAATGACAGCGGAACAACTAGCGGATCAGAAACAGCCAGAGCGTTAATGATTGACTCCGTAGCGTCTTTGCTTCCGTCATTTATGAAAACAATTTCTACTTCATATGGCTTCAACTCTTCGAATTCACGTACCGTTTTATAAAAAATTGGTATCGCTTCTTCTTCATTGAAGACAGGAACGACAAGAGATATCTTCATTTCGCATCCCTAAAGACAATGAACTTTGAATAGACGAAACCGCACACCAAGCTGATGGCGGAGAAGGTAACAAGAGTGACAATTGGAGGAAGTGAACATCTATCAGCAACCCATCCAACAGTAGCACTCAGTGTTCCCATGAACCCGACATATAACATGTAGCGCATCGTTGTAGTTGATGCTTTGAATGTGAATTTTGCATTCGCAAAGAAGCTAAAACTCACAGCCACAACGAAACCTGCGAAGTTTGCCATAGCCTGATTGGTATGCGCGGCATAGATACATACACCAAAAACCACCCAGTGTATAAGTGTGTTCAGCACGCCTATAGATGTGTACTTTGCAAATAGCTTTAACATTTCTTCTATCAGCTAATAATCAAAGGCATGAAGTCTATCATCCAAGTCTCAATCGATCGATACTTGCGGTAGTTGATGAGAAAAACTCTGGCACACAAATCTTTGCACTGGATTGCAAGGCTTTGTGCTCTTCTGTGAATGTGTGGCTATATGTTTGAAGATCGTTGTGCCGTATTT